>JAGGWU010000130.1 GCA_021163465.1 Candidatus Bipolaricaulota bacterium | reverse complement strand
CTTCCTCCCCCGTTCTCCCCCCTTGTAGAAGGGCCATAGCACTCCCGCTGGCGAGGACCAACGCCACGGCGACGGAAAACCCGAGCCACCGGGGCCACTCCCTGAGGGATGCCCGCAAAAGCTCCCCCAAGATGAACAGGCCCCGTGTCACGCCACCACCCCCGGCCGCAGCGAAAGGATCGCCTCATCCGGGAAGCCCGACCTGCGGGGGAGATCGGGATCATCGGTGGTGACCAACGAGGCGATCCCCCCGGTGCGGATGGACCGCAGGGTCTCCATTATCGTGGCCTGGTCCGAGGGGGAAAGTCCGCGGAAGGGATCATCACACAAAAGGACCATGGGGTCGTTGCAGATCGCTACCGCCATGGCCAGCACCCGGCGTTGCGCTTCCCCAAGCTCATAGGCGCGAAGTTCCTTCAGCGGACCGAGACCCGTAAGGGAAAGGGCCTTTTCCACCCCTTCCTCCGCCTGCTCCCCCTTTATCCCCAGGGCCCGCAGCTTGAACCGGAGGTTCCCCTCCACGGTGCGGTTGGGAAGGATCACCGGAGGATAGGGCACGAACCCGATGCGCTCCCTGAGCTTGGCGAGCTTGCGGGAGTTCAACCGCAATATGTTCCGTCCGGCCACCAGGATCTGGCCCCGGGTGGGGTGAAGCTCCCCGAGGATGAGCTTCAAAAGCAGGGTCTTCCCCGAGAGGGTAGGGCCGACCACGAACTTTATCTCGTCCCGGAGGAGGGTGAAAGAAAGATCCTCAAATACCACCACCCCTTCCTCGGTGACGAAACAAAGCTCCGAAACCTGGATCGCTATGTCATAGGTCCCAAGCATCCTATCAAATACCTCTCGCGCCTGGCGAGATCCTCCTCCACCCGTAGTTCTAACCAATTTGCAACCCCTTTGGCAAATCGGAGGAGCTCCTCCCCTTGGCCGTGGCCGATCTCGCACAGGAGCCATCCTCGAGGTTCTAGGTGTTTAGGGGACCCTGAGATGATGGCGCGGAGGACCTCCGTTCCCTTTTCGCCGCCATCCAGCGCCGCGCGGGGCTCCCACAGGGAAACCTCCGGGGGAAGCCCGGGGATCTCCCGCCGCGGGACGTAAGGGGGATTGGCCACGATAAGGTGGAAGGTCTCCGGCACCGCCCCGAACAGGTCCGAGGTGCGAAACTCGATCCGTTCCAAGACCCCGAGCCGCCACGCGTTCTCCCACGCGCAACGCAGGGCAACTTCGGAGGTATCGGTGGCCACCACGCGCAGATCGTCCCGCGCACGGGCCAGGGCGATGGCCAAGGCCCCGGTCCCCGTCCCGATGTCCAGGGCCCACGCCCCACGGGGCAACGTTGGGACAAGCTCCACGGCCCGCTCGGCCAGTCCCTCGGTCTCCGGCCGGGGGATAAACACCCCGGGACGCACACAGAGGATGAAATCGAGGAAGCCCACATAACCCAAGAGGTAAGGCAGGGGATAACGCTCGCACCTTTTGTCTAAAAGCTCCTTCAAAAGCCGTCGCTCCTCCCGGTCCAGGTGTCCATCCCTGACCCCCACCTCCGCCGGCCCAACGCCCATCACATGCGCCAGGATCAAGCGGGCTTCGCGGAGCGGGGATGCTATCCCAACGCGGGAAAGCGAACGCGCAACCCAGCGCAGCGCTTGAGATGGCCTTTCCGGCACGTTACCCTGCGGCATGAGGACCGCGATAAGTTTCCGCGCCACTCATAAGATGTCAAGCACGATTAAGCAAACTATAATTCCGAACAAGGAGGCGTGGTGAAGAGGGGAACCATTGCGATTGCTGTGATTTTCGCTTTGGCAGCGGTATTGCTTGGGCTCGGCGGATGTAGCTTCCTTTTCCCGGGCAAGCAGGAACCGGTCCACTTCTACATGCCGGCCCTCTCCCCTGACGGGACCAAGCTCGTCTACCTCGACCAGGGCGAAGATAGCTACGAGATCTTCCTCCTGGACCTCACCACCGGGGAGGAGAAGCAGCTCACCGACAACTCCTACAACGAGATGTACCTCTCCTGGTCCCCCGATGGGAGGCGGATCGCCTTCATGGCGGCCCAGGAGAAGAACAACCTGGATATCTTCGTTCTGGACGTAGAAACCGGCGAGATCACTCGCCTCACTACCCATTCCGCCACCGACGTCAACCCCAACTGGTCCGCCTCGGGGAGGATCGTGTTCAACTCCGACCGGGATGACGAGTGGGCCATCTACGCCATCGATCCCGATGACCCCGACTCCCTGGAGCGGCTTTCCCCATCTCGCCCTAAAGAAAAGAAGTGAGGGAATGCCAAGCAAGCGGGGTGATCCTGGCCGCGGGGAGGGGGGTGCGCTTCGGAGCCGCCGTTAACAAGGCCTTCGTAGAGCTTTCGGGGAAACCCCTCCTTCGCTGGTCCGTCGAGGCATTCCTCGCCGCCGGGGTGGTACAAGAGCTGGTGGTAGTGGTCGGCCCCGGGGAAGGGGGAAAGGTCGAAGGGGTTCTCTCCGACGTCCGAATCCCCTACAAGGTCGTCCTGGGAGGGGAGAGGCGCCAGGACTCATCGTTTTCGGGGGCCCAGGCCGCACAGGGGGAGTACGTGCTCGTGCACGACGCGGCCCGCCCCCTCGTGGCCCCGGAACTCATCCGCAGGGTCTTTGACGCGACGCTGAAACACGGCGCGGCGGTCCCGGTGGTCCCGGTGCGGGATACCCTCCGCTACGTGGAAAGCGGGTTCCTATCCGGGGAACTGGTGGATCGCGAGGGCCTCTGCGCCGTTCAAACCCCCCAAGGTTTCAGGCGGGACCTCCTCTTGTGGGCCCTGGAGAGCGCCAACGAAAGGGGTTTATCCCTCACCGACGATGCCACCGCGTTGCTTGTGGTGGGGAAACGGGTGGCAACGGTTCCCGGGGATGTCAGGAACATCAAGATCACCTATCCGGAGGACTTAAAGGTGGCCCTCGCTTTCTTGTCCTCCGGGGGCTGAACCCTGGGGGGCGGGGAGAAGGACCTGGGAGATGGTTTCCCGCAACCGCCGGTAATGTGTTCCCGGCCAATAGAGCTTACCACAGTCCCGGCAGCGGGTGTACTCCTCCAGCCATGCGGCGGTGCGCGGGGGTATGAGATCCAATACCTCCTCCTTCCGCACCGGCTCCAGTTTACCGTTGCACACCGGGCATCGGGTGAAGGGCCTCACTTGTCCCCACAGATCGAAGCGCCGCAGCACTTCCCGGGCCTGTTCCACCGGCCGATCGGAGCGCACGTAATAGCCATGCGTAAGCTTCCCATGTTTTAGGAGGTGCCGGTCGCGGGTGAGGAGGATCCGCCCCTCCTTCCGGGATATCCGCACCAATTCCTCATCGGCCGGGTTGGACGGCTGGATCACATCGATCCCCAAAAGCCGTAGGATCCGCACCAGCTTCCCCAAATGCACATCGGCCACGAACCTGGGTTCCCGCAGGGGTTTCGGCCGCAGGCGGGACACCTCCGAGATGTCCAGGCTTTCGAACACCGGATAGACCGCGACCCGGTCGCCATCCCTCAGGTGATGGGAAAAACCTACGGGAACGCCGTTGATGATGACCAGATCCACCTCTACATGGGGGACCCCAAGGGCCTCGATGGCGTCTTTTACCGTGGGCGTCCCGAAGAACTCGTACTCGATGTCCCGCTTCCTCTTTTCCGGGGGGAGGAAGTCGTTGAGCTCCGCATAGAACCGGAAGGTCGCCCGCCCCATAACCTTCCAATTTTAACCCAGAACCTTCCCTCCCCGGAAACTCCACGGCTCTTCCATTGGACCTCTACCACCGTGGCGGTAAGCTTTTTAGCCCAGATTAAAGCTGTGCCAAAGGAGGTGGCCATGCGCAGGATCATGATGGGCCTTCTTGTGTGTGCGGCCATGGGGATGGGAGCCGTGGCCCTTGCTCAAGCGGACATCCAGGAATCCATCGCCGCCTCGGGGCAAGCCGCCATCCACGCGGCCATCGACCGGGTAGCGCCGGCGGTGGTGCGGGTGGAGGCCGTAACCAAACGGGCTTTCCCTTGGGAGGAATTCGACTGGTTCTGGCGGTTCTTCGGTGAGCCCCCGCTCCCCGAACGCAAGGTGACATCCCTGGGCTCGGGGTTCGTGATCGGGTTCGGGGGCGAAAAATACGTCCTCACCAACAACCACGTGGTGGACGAAGCGGAAGAGGTGCGGGTGATCTCCCAGGACGGAAAGATCCGCCGGGCCGAGGTGTTGGGGACCGACGAGATGCTGGACGTAGCGGTCCTGAAGGTAGAGGGGGCCGAGGAGCTCCCCGTCGCTCCCCTGGGCGATTCGGATGCCCTCAGGGTGGGTGACTGGGTGATCGCCATCGGGAACCCCCTGGGATTCGACTACACCGTCACCCTGGGGATCGTTTCGGCACTGAACCGTGATGTTCCCCGGCCCGACAACCGGGGATACTTCCGGCGCATGATCCAAACCGACGCCGCCATCAACCCCGGCAACTCCGGGGGGCCCCTGGTGAACGCCCGGGGTGAGGTGGTGGGGATGAACACCATCATTGCCCGGACCACCCGCACCGGCCTAGCCGTTGAGGGGATCAACTTCGCCGTGCCCATAAACGAGATCGTGCGGGTCCTTCCCCAGCTCGTCTCCAAGGGGACCGTGACCCGGGCCTGGCTGGGGGTGTATATCCAGGACTTGACCCCGGAGCTCGC
This sequence comes from Candidatus Bipolaricaulota bacterium, assembly GCA_021163465.1. Classification (GTDB taxonomy): domain Bacteria; phylum Bipolaricaulota; class Bipolaricaulia; order Bipolaricaulales; family Bipolaricaulaceae; genus UBA3571. Next base: position 6,679 of record JAGGWU010000130.1, on the reverse strand, counting down.
GGCCCAGTTCGGGGTGGAGCCCGGGAGCGGTGTATTGGTCTCCGATGTGGTTCCCGGGAGCCCCGCGGAGGCGGCGGGGATAAAGCGGGGGGACATCATCGCTGCGGTGGACGGGAACCCGGTCCACAACACCAACGAGCTGCAACTCGAGATCATGTATCGGCAACCCGGGGATACGGTTACGGTGGACCTCGTCCGGGAAGGGCGGAGGCTCACGGTCCAGGTAGTGCTCGGGGTACGCCCCACCGAGGAGGCCTTGGCCCGGATGACCCCCGGGGGGGAAGAAGAATACTTCGGCATGGTGCTCCGGGAGCTCACCCCGGAGTTGGCGCAGCGGTACCGCGTTCCCGCCGGGGTGGAAGGGTTGCTTGTCGTGGCGGTGCGGGACGGATCCCGGGCCGACTGGGCCGGGGTAGAGGAAGGGGATGTGATCATCGAGGTCAACCGGAAGCCCGTGCGAACACTGGATGAGTGGAAAGCGGTTGTTGGGTCCCTTCCCGCCAACGCCGACATCCTGCTCACCGTGGTGCGGGAAGGAAGGACCATCTACCTCGTGCTTCCCTGATCCGGGAGGGACCGGGTATAATTGGGGAGCCGGTCGGAGAGTAGCGCAGCCTGGTTAGCGCGCAGCGTTCGGGACGCTGAGGTCGCCGGTTCGAATCCGGCCTCTCCGACCAGCTCCCTAGGGCGGGTATAGCTCAATGGTAGAGCGCTGGCCTTCCAAGCCAGTGACGCGGGTTCGATTCCCGCTACCCGCTCCAGTTGGTGATGGGTGATGTGTGATCGGTGATGGGTCTCCATGTTGCTTTCTCGCCACGCATCACCGATCACCCATCACGAGGGATGCGCCCGTAGCTCAACTGGAGAGAGCAGCGGCCTTCTAAGCCGCAGGTTGGGGGTTCGAGTCCTCCCGGGCGCGGGAGGGGAGCGTAGCTCAATGGCAGAGCGCCGCGCTGTGGACGCGGTGGTTGCGGGTTCAAGTCCCGTCGCTCCTCCCAAAGGCGCCCGTAGCTCAAGTGGACAGAGCAGCGGCCTTCGGAGCCGCGGGTTGGGGGTTCGAGTCCTCCCGGGCGCGGGATTTCCCTAGGGCATCAAGTGGATTGTTTTTATCTCCCCACCCTTCAGGGGCAGACGCAGGATATCCCCTCGTATCGGGAGATCCCGTAAGGGACTCTCGTCCAGCCTTAGCTCCCTGGCTCCGGACAAGGGGAACCCCACCCGCAGCACGGCCTCGAGGTACCTGGCCGTAGGGTTGTAGATCCGGATGACGATCCCCTCCCCTTCCTCCGGGGGCTTCACCGCGCTCAGAAGGACCGCATCGGGGTCCAGGAAGAGGAAGGTCCTTTCCCCAATGGATTCCGTCCTCTCCCAGGAGATGGCTATGGGCGGAGCGATGAAGGCCTGGGCCATCCTGAGGACCCCCGCCTCCTCCCAACATCCCTGGTAAGTGTAGACGGCGTACCGGAAGGTGTGCTTCCCCGGACATTGGGCCTCAGGTGTCTCGTAGGGAGGACCGGCGTGACCCCGGCGGGTGGAGAGATCACCCCGGGAGAGCCAGCCCACACATCGGAGGAGGGTGAGGTAAATGGTCCCCTCTGGAGTCACCTCGTATTCCGGGAGACCCCGGTTGAAGATGGCAAAGCCTCCCTTCCCGTCCTCCACCGTCACGAACGCCTTCTGGGGATGGGTCACGGGCGGGTCCTCCACCCAGCCCGCAGCCTCGGGTGGGCGTGTGGGGCGCTCATTGACCCAGAAGGTACCCTCGGCGATGCTTTTTTCGGCCGGGATCCCCGTGGGGAAGGCCACCCGCAACCGGTGATCCCGGGCACGGTTATCCACCTCCGCTTCTATATCCACCCGTTTCAGTCCCCGCTGGAGGGAGATCCTGAACCGCACTGGGACCTCCACCGTCTCCTCGGACCGGGCGACCCGCTCGGGATCGAGGGAAACGGGAAGAGGGAAGACGAGCGACACCTCCAGCGTCCCCCTCCAAGGAAGATCGGCAGCGACCCCCACCGTACCCCGGATATCCGCGGAGCTGAGGACGCGCTGCTTCGGGGGTGGGGAGTAGTTGTACTCGTCGCCGGCATCACCGGAGTCCTCCAGAAGGTTCAACCCTCGGAAGAGCCGCCCGGTAGCCTTATCCAGAAGGTCAAAGGTCCCGTTCTCATACACCGTCACCCGGTAGAACTCGTTCTCCAGGGTACGGTCATCCACCACCAAGCTTCCCCTCCTCGCCCCCACTTCCTCGGCCCTCTCATCGGGATCGAGGCGGAAGGCCGCAATGCCCAGGGGCGGGAGCTCCGCCTGGAAGGAGATCACCGCCACGCGGCGGTGGGAGGCACCGGAGAGGATCCCTTCGGAGACGAGTCTCTCCCCCACGACCGCGGTGGGGACCTTCTCTCCCCGCGGACCCCGGAGCACAACTCCAGCCGCCTGCGCGGGGATTTCCGCAGTTATCTCCTCCCGCCTCCCCCAGGGACAGGGGTTGAAGACAAATACGGAGAGTCCATTTCCCTTCCCTTGGGCCATGACCAGGGACCGCAGGGCTTCCCGCGCCACCTCCGTGGCTAGGGCCTCGGCGCGGGCGAACCGGACCTCCATCTCCCGGTGGATGGGGTCGATCCCCGTCCCACAGATGGAATCGTGGGCGTGGTTCTGGAGGAGGAGTTTCCATGAATGATCCAGGAACGGCTTCAGATCCACTTTCGCCAGGACCCTTGTCAGGGCCACAAGGGGCTCGGCGTACCGTTCCAGAAGTATCTCCGTGCGGTGATTGGCCTGCTTAAGGTACATCCTGGTGGAGAGGACTCCGGTAAGGATCGGATGACGCACAGGGGTTCGAAACTCCCCTTCTATCACGGGGAGGCTCTCCTTCACCTTCCGTAGTGCTGCGGCGTAATCGGAGAGAGTCCCGATGGTGAAACGAAATTCGGGGAATCGGCGGTTGAGCCCCTCCACCACTTCGGGAAGGTCCATCTGGGGTCCCCGGTGGTCGCAGCCGTTGAGGAGGAGGATGGCTCCGGTACGACTCCGGCGCTGGAGCTCGGTAAGGAATGTCACGAACGGTTCGCCCTCTGGATCAAGCAGTCCTGCTTCCACGAGCCGCTCGAGCGACCGGGTGAGCTCCGCCGGATCCGCCGAGAGCTGCTCGGCGTTGCAATACCCCATCTCCATCACGTGGCAGAGGACCGCAGAGCCATCGGGGGCACGCCACAGTAAATCCGGGCCCCCGGCCTCCTCGCAAGCGCGATCCGCTCCTCGCGTGACGAAGGCGCTACCGATGCCAAAGCCCGTGAGGACCTGTGGGAGTTGGGCGATGTGGCCGAAGGAATCGGGGACGTAACCCTCGGGCATCGTCCCCCCGAACGCCTGGGCGATCCGCGTCCCGTAGAGGAGATTGCGGATGAGGGACTCCCCTGAGACCAGGAACTCATCCGGCTGCACGTACCAAGGCCCGACAAGGAGCCTGCCCTCGCGGATGAAGTCCCGCAGTTTGCCCTCCATCTCGGGGTGGATCTCCAAGTAATCCAACAGCGGGAGGACCTGGCCGTCCAGGGTGAACCTGTAATCGGGGGAACGTTCCAAAAGATTGAGGACCCGATCCAGGGCCTCCACCAAGTGAAAGCGGAACCCCTCGAAGGTGAGGTACCACTCTCGATCCCAGTGCGTATGGGGCACCACAATTGCCTTGAGCTTCTCCTCCACCTTCCCCTCCTGTTCCGGCCTCACTGTTTGACCGCTCCCAGTACCATGCCTTTGACGAGGTATCTATGCGTAAAAAGAAATGCTAACATCGGAGGAATAAGGTATACAAGGCAAATCGCCGCCAACACGCCGTAGTTGATGGTGGTGTATCCCCAGGAAGTGGCCTCCAGGCTGGCCTTGTAAATACCCAGCGATATCGGATAAAGACGCTCGGAACTGATAAGAATGAGGTTCGTAGTGAAATCACCCCACCCCGCGACAAAGGACATCAAACCGATGACAGCAAGGCCAGGTCCGCACAATGGGAAAACTATACGGACAATTGTCGAGAACCAGTTGGCACCATCAACCCAGGCTGCTTCCTCGAGTTCAACAGGAATGGAGGAGATAAATTCCTTCGTGACCCAAATCCCCATGGGGATCTGCCGGGCAGCGATGACCAAGGCCACGCCTATCAGGGTGTTCTGCAAATGTAGGAATTTCGCTAAACTGTAGGTTGGCAGCATGACCGCACTCAGCGGTATGGTCATCGAAAGGACCAGCATGAAGAGCAGGGGTGTCTTGCAACGGAACTCGAATCTAGCGAAGGGATAAGCGGCTAGGAAGGAGAAGGACACTGAAATTAATGCTGTAACCAATGCTATAAAAAGTGAGTTCCTTACCCACATGAGCGTATCCCCGGTGAACACCTTGGGGAAATTGCTCAACGTAAACCCTTTAAATTCAACCCATAAAGAAGGGTTTTCCCTAAAAGCTGATGTCACCAACCAAGTAAGGGGAGCCAGAAAGTATATGGCTATCACGATAAGCACGAGGTTGTTCAACAAAACGGAAATGGCTTTCCTCATCTTCATCCTCTTCTCCCTAGAAGCTTGTAGTACCCCAGAGTGAGGAGCAGCGATATCAACAGAATTCCTATCGAAACAGTCGTTCCGTAACCTATCTCAAAATACTTAAAACCTAATTTATAAGCATAGATCGTCATCAGCTCTGTACGATGACCCGGTCCACCACCGGTCAACATCAAGGGAAGACCGAAGACACCGTAGGTCCAGATGGTGATCAATATCAGGTTCACCATAACAGGACCCCTGAGGAGAGGAAGGGTAATATAACGGAACTTTTTCCACCCCGCTGCTCCATCCACCTCAGCTGCCTCCTCTATCTCCCGAGGTATCGATTCCAATGCGGCTTTGAAAAGCATTACTGACCAACCGGTACCCCACCAGATGTTGGCCAAAATTATGGAAAGCATTCCATAATGCACCAACCAATAAACCGGTTTAAAACCCAAAAATCTCAAGAATTCATTCAAAACCCCATCGTAATCCAGGAAGCTTATCCAACACCACCCGATGACGGTCTCGGGAACCACCCATGCCAACCATGCCAGCGTCGTAGCTAGCCTACCAGCGAATCGGATCTTGGGCCACAAACGTCTGCGCTGGCTGGTGAGCGCGGCCAGGAGCAGCCCCAAGCCGGCTTGGCCGATGATGGCTGACCCCGCGACGAAGATGAAGGACCGATAAACGGAACCATAAAAGAGGGGATCCCTAAAAAGTCTCTTGTAATTCTGCAAACCGACGAAACGCGGATGCGCTGCGGCTGGTCCTGTCAGAGCTTCATTGGTAAAAGAAACATATATACCCCACAAAGCCGGACCGAGCATAAAGATGAACCAGATAATGAGGGCTGGAATCAATAGAGCGAAAACACCCTTGCTTTTCCTCTTCATCTACCTGACCTCAATAATAAAGGAGGGGGCGTGCCGGAAACACGCCCCCTCCTTATCCTTATTTACTTCTTGAAAGGAGGAAGATACTCGACGTTGTCCTCTCCCACGATCTGCACCAACTGTTCAGCATACCAATCGAGGACCTTATCCGGTGTCTGCCCCAACAGGATCTTGTCCGTTGCCTCCTGTACCAGGTCCGAGACCTTGGGATAGGCGGGCAAACCGGGCCTGAAAGTGGTCAATGGCACCAGTTCCTTTGCGGACCAGATGTCATATGGTGTGGCGATCTTCTTGAAAGCTGGATCGTCGGAGATATCCCAACGCGCCGGCAGCCGTACCGTGTTCGGGTACTCTATCCGGTGGGATAGGACCTCGCCCTTCGAGCAAACGAATTTCATGAACTCGAAGGCTATTTCGGGGTGCTCACACTTGGCGTTCATTACCATGGCCCATCCACCGGAGATGGTGACGTAGTCCTGTCCACGTATGCCCGCACCGGGTTTCTCCGCGGGCATCTTGCAGTAGCCCAGTCTCTTGTCCCTGTCCGGGAGCTCCCACTTGCCGCCCGGGCCACAGTCATACCAAACGCCATCCCAGGTGGGGAAGATGGCAAGAGCCGGATCCTGAGGCCGTTGGCCACCATTGCTCAGATAGAGATGGATCTTCTCAATGGGTGCCCCCGCCATCCAGAATTCGGGTGGGACGGAGAGTTTCTCCTTGATGTAAATTGTGTAATAGAAATTGAGTGTATCGAGTAAGGCCTGGCTCTTGGCCACCCATTTGCCGGTGTCGAAGTCATAGAGACGGCCACCAGCGCCGAGGAGAAGCATATAGAAGCCCTGCATTGTGGTGGCCTCACCGCTCAAGCTTCCAGCCTTGATAGCGATGGGGACAACATCAGCGACGCCGAGCTTCTTGGCGATCTCCGCTCTCTTGGAATTGATCACCCTGGCGGCCTTCAACAGATCATCCCAGGACTTCGGTTGCCAGGGAACGGGGAGACCAGCGAGCTCGAAGATATCCTTGCGGTAGTACAGAGGTCGGACGTCCGTATGCCTGTTGAGACCCCAAACCTTGCCCTGGAACGTGACAGCGCTCTTGGCAGCGGGGACCCAAAAATTCCACTCGGGCCACTTGCTCACATACGGCGTGAGATCCTTCAGATACCCGGCCATGGCATCCGCGGGAATGTAGAAAGTGTCGTCCATGAAGATGTCGGGGGCTGTCCCAGCGGCG
>JAGGWU010000136.1 GCA_021163465.1 Candidatus Bipolaricaulota bacterium | reverse complement strand
CGCCGCTGGTTGGAAGTGGAATCTTACGGTCAGGTGGGGCTAGCGCTCTTTAACCTTCCACCGATCGTGGAGCGAGCGGAGAATGACATCCTGGTAGACGTAGATGGAAAGGAGTACGTCGATCTCCTCGCGGGCTTTTCGGTCTCCGCACTAGGGGAGTGCAACCGCGAAATCACTGAAGTGATTCAAAAACAAGCGACCAAGCTTGTTCACTACTTTGACTTTCCCCATCCCGAAAGAATAAAGCTCGCCGAAAAGCTTGTCCAGATCGTTCCCATTAAGGGAGGCAGGGCGCGGGTTGCGTTCGGGGTAACCGGGTCTGACGCCGTCGAGCTGGCTATCCGCGCCGCCCGTTACTACACTGGTCGTCCTTTCATTCTTACTGCCTTTGGGGATTACCACGGGGTTACCTATGGAACCATGTCCCTCACCGGGAAGGGAGGCATGTGGGCCTACTTTTACCCCATTCCTGCTCAGGACACCGCGGTGGGTTACTTTCCATTCCCCTACCCTTACCAGTGCCCCTTTGGCCGCCCGCCGGAGGGAAAGTCGGAGGAGGAATGGTGCCTCGAGCGGCTCGAGGAATATCTGGAATATTACTTCGGGAGCAAGGAATCGCCGTACCGTGAAGTGAAGAATGATATCACCAACGTGGCCGCCTTCCTGGTGGAGCCGTTCCAGAGCTCAGCTGGCTATATCATCCCTTCCCCTGGGTACCTCAAGCTTCTGCGGAAACTGGCTGACAAGTACGGGATCCTCCTCATAGTGGATGAGATACAAACGGGTCTTGGTCGCACGGGGAAGCTCTGGGCCACGGAGTGGGAAGGGGTGGAAGTGGACATGCTCCTCACCTCGAAGGCCCTGGGCGGGGGGCTCCCCCTCTCCGCGGTGGTGGCCCGAGCCGATATCCTCGAGGCCTGGGGTCCAGGGGCCCATGTCTCCACTCAGGCCGGCAACGTCCTCGCGTGCGCCGCTGCCAACAAGGTCTTGGAAGTGATCGCCGATGAGGATTTCCTGGCGGAGGTGCGCCGCAAAGGGGAGTACTTCTACAACGGCCTCAAGGAGCTGCAGGACCGACATCCCCTTATAGGTCATATCAACGCCAAGGGCCTTTACATCGGTCTGGAGCTGGTCAAGGATAGGGAAACCCGTGAACCTGCACCTGAGGAAGCCTCGTTCATCCTGGAAGAGTGCGTCAAAGAAGGGATGGTCTTCGAGAAAGGGGGCTACTTCCACAACCGCTTCCAGCTCATTCCCCCGCTCACCATCCGCAAGTCTACCATCGACAGAGCGCTGGAGATCTTCGACAAAGCCTTCACAGCGGCGGAAAAGCGTTTCGGGATCGGATGAGCCCTAAACCCCGTGGTCCTCAGCAAGTGAGGTGGAGGAGGGCACAGGCGCGCCGTTTTGGGGAAAGCTCGTTGAAGGCTTCCACTGCTTCCCCGGTTTTCAAGGCCAGAAGTTCGATCCCCCTCTCCGCCAACAACTTCCTCGTCTCTTCAGCGATCTTCACCCTGCCCCCGTAGCCGGTCCCGATGATAATTAGCTCGGGATTCGCCGCCAGGGCCTCGGACAGATCTTCGGGCAGCACCCGATGGCCCTCCTTCCGCCACCAAGACCTCACTTTCCCGTCGGGCAACACCTGGATATCCTCGGTGTATACGACCCCGTCCACGCTCACGGAGCCGAAGCGGTAGTTCGAGAGCCGCAAGGTCCATCACCCCCCGCTTGCACGCTCCCGCAGGATAAGGTGATCCTCAGGTCCACGGCCACAACACCTTCCGGGTATGCTAGGAGCGGATTCACGTCCAACTCCACTATTTCCGGAAAATCATAGACCAGATGTGAGATCCGCTCCACCGCCTCCACTACCGCATCCACCGCTACCCCCTTCCTTCCCCGTGCCCCGCGAAGGAGGCCGTAACCCCGTATGGACTCCACCAGCTCCCGGGCTTCGTCGGGGGAAAGAGGGGCCACTGCGAACGCCACCTCACGCAGTATCTCCACGAAGATCCCTCCGAATCCGAACATCACCAAAGGACCGAACAGGGGGTCCCGGACAGCCCCAACGATCAGCTCCTGGCCCGGGGGAAGCTGGCGTTGTACCAGTAACCCATCGATCCGGGCCTGGGGGAAGCGGGACGCGATGCGGGTGCGCATCTCCTCGGCCGCGGTCTCTACCTCCTCCGGCCGGAGTCCCAACATCACTCCCCCTACCTCGGTCTTGTGGGTGAGCTCCGGGGACACGAGCTTCAATACCACCTCATCCCCGATGGCCTTCGCGATCTCCCCGGCCTCCTTCGGAGTGCGGGCAAGGCCGCCCGGGGCCGTGGGGATCCCATAGGCCGTAAGGATATCCATGGCCTCCACTCCCAGTTGCGTTCGCCCTTGCCTTTTGGCGCGCGCAAGGAGCTCTTGGACCTTCGAGCGATCCACCTCCAGCCGCCGGGGCTCCTTCCATTCCTTTTTGCGCACCTCCGCATACCGGCGGAGCACCGCCAGGGCCCGTACCGCCCGAGCGGGGTCGAAGTAGCTGGGGATCCCCGCTTCCCGCAGGGTTTCCTCCGCTTCCTCACCCAGCTCCCCGGCCATGAAGCTAACGGTTAAGGGCTTCTCGGCCTTCTCCTTGGCCGCGGCCACGATCCGGGACAGCACCCCGAAGGGGATGAGGGGAGCCGGCGCGGTAAGGGCTACAACCATGTCCACGTTGGGATCGTTTATCACGAGGCCCAAGGCCCTCTCGTAGCGGTCGGGATGGGCGTCCCCCAGGACGTCCACCGGGTTGTAGATGCTCGCCGCGGGAGGGAGGAAATCCGCGAGCTTCTTGGTGGTTTCCTCGGAGAAGCGGGCGAGCTCAAGCCCGTACTCCTCCACCGCGTCGGAGGCCATCACCCCCGCCCCACCGGCGTTAGTT
>JAGGWU010000174.1 GCA_021163465.1 Candidatus Bipolaricaulota bacterium | reverse complement strand
CCTGGTGGATCCGCCAGGCGATCCTGCGGGCGATTACTAACCGCTCCCGCACCATCCGCGTTCCCACCCACATCAACGAGCTCATCCGCAAAATCTATCAGGCCGAGCGCGACCACATCAAAGAGCACGGCGAGGCCCCTTCCCTGGAGGAGCTGGCCGACGAGCTCGATACCACCGTGGAGAACATCATCAAGGCCAAGCGCACCGCCCACTACACCGCCTCGCTCGATACCCCCATCGGCTACGACGACGAGGGCTCGGTCCTGGGGGACTTCATCGCCGACGAGGGCGCCGTCTCCCCCACCAAGGAGACCTTCAAGGAGCTCCTGCAGCAGGAGCTCCGCCGGGCCCTGAAGGAGTACCTCACCCCCAGGGAGCGGAGGATCCTCGAGCTCCGCTACGGCCTCGACGGCCAGCCCCCCAAGACCCTGGACGAGGTGGGGGAGATCTTCGGGATCTCCCGGGAAAGGGTGCGCCAGATCCAGAAGGAGGCCCTCGAGAAGCTGAAGGGCTCGGAGCTCCTCCAGAAGCTCGAGCGGTTCAGGTTGCTGGCCGAGGAGTAGGGACGGCGGAGCCCTTACACTCGGGGTTTGAACAGATGAGGCCCCGCTTGGGATCCTCGTAGAGGACGCCTTTACCGCATTCCCCACAAGGGCCCAACGGTTTCCCCGGGAGGGTGAACCTGCAGTCGGGGTAATTGGAGCACGCGTAGAAGGTGCGCCCGTTCTTGCGGGAGAAGCGCTCCACAAGCTCCCCCTTCCCACAGGCGGGGCAGGTAACCCCGGTGGGGACGGGCATGGTGTGGCCGCATGACTTGCAGGAAAGGTACCTTCCGTAACGCCCGTGCTTGAGCTCCATCCTGCCCCCACATTCGGGACAGGGGAGATCGGGGGCCTCGGAAGCCTGGGCGAGCCCTTCGGCGAGCTCGATCCGCTCCCGCCGGTAACGGTAAGAGAAGCGGGGCGGCAGGGGCCTTGTTGTCTTGCACTCGGGGTAGCGACTGCACCCAAGATACAGGGCCCCTTTCCAGATCCGCACCTCCATGGGAGCACCGCACTTCGGACAGGGAACGTCCGTCAGGGCTTGAAAAGGTTTCTTCCCGCCCCCTATCTTCTCCTCCACCACCTTCAGCCGCTCCGCCAACGCGGCATAGAACCGCTGGAGCACTTCCTTCCCCCGGGCCTCCCCTTCCTGTATCAGGTCGAGGAACTCCTCCATCTCGGCGGTGAAGTTCTCCTGGACCGTCTCGGGAAAGTACTCCCGGAGGAAGTCGGCCACGATGAACCCAAGAAGGGTCGGCCGCAGTGCCCCCTTCTCCTTGACCACATAACCCCGCTCCTGAATCACCGACACGATCTGGGCGTAGGTGCTGGGCCGGCCCACACCCTCCTGCTCCAGCTTTTTGACCAGGGAGCCTTCGGTGTAGCGCTTGGGGGGCTCGGTGTACTTCTCGTGGGGAAGGATCTCGGCCGCGGACAGGACCGTTCCCTCCCGAAGGCCCTCGGGGAGAGGATTCCCCTCGTCCTCCAGCTTCCCCACCCGCAGCACCTCGGCGAACCCCTTGAACGCGGGGAAGGAAGTAGAGGCCACGAACTCGTGATCCCCCGCCTTCAAGACCACCCGGTACCGTTTCCAGATCCCATCCGCCATCTGGGTGGCCAGGAACCGTCTCCAGATGAGGTCGTAGAGCTTGCGCTGGTCCGGGGTGAGGTACCCCGCCACCTCCTCCGGGGTCCGGGAGACGTCGGTGGGCCTGATGGCTTCGTGGGCATCCTGGGAACGGCGCTTGTTTCGGAAGATCCGCGGCTTCGGGGATAGGTATTCCTTCCCGAACTTTTCGGCGATGAACTTTCGGGCTTGGGCGATGGCGGATTCCGCCACCCGGACCGAGTCGGTGCGCATGTAGGTGATGAGCCCCACCGACCTTCCCCCGATGTCCACGCCCTCGTAAAGCTCCTGGGCCACGCGCATGGTGCGGGAAGGGGAGAACCCGAGCTCACTCGAGGCCGCCTGCTGCAGGGTCGAGGTGATGAACGGGGGTGGTGGCTTGCGCACCACCTCCTTCTCCTCCCGGGAGACGATTCGGAACTCGGCCCCGGATAACTCCTCGAGGATCCGCTTTACCTTGTCCGGATCCGTCAGCTTCCCCTTGAGCCTTGCGGTGAAGGGGGGGTCGGTGGCGAAGCCCACTTCGATCTCCCAGTAAGGCTCGGGGACGAAATCCTGGATCTCGAGCTCACGATCACAGATGAAACGCAGCGCCACCGATTGGACCCTCCCGGCCGAGAGCCCCTCGTATTTGCTTCCCGCCAACACCCGGGAGAGGAGGGGACTTATCTTGTAGCCCACCAGCCTGTCCAGGATCCGGCGGGTCCGTTGGGCCTCCACTTTCCGCAGATCGATCTCCCCCGGGGCCTCCAGGGCCTCCCGTACCGCCTTGGGGGTGATCTCGTGCAGGAGGATCCTCGCGAACCTGTCCCGGTTCCCATCGGCCAAAAGCTCCATTAGATCGAAGGCGATGGCCTCGCCTTCGCGGTCGGGGTCGGTGGCGAGATATACCCTGGCCGCGTCGGAAACGGCTTTCTTCAGTTCCCGGATGAGCTTTTTGTTTTTCACAACCCACTTGGGACGGAAACCGTTCTCGATGTCTACCCCGAGTTCCCGCTCGGGGAGGTCGCGCACGTGTCCCTTGGAGGAGAGCACGGAGAAGCCCTTGCCCAAATACTGGCCGATGGTGCGGGCTTTGGTCGGCGACTCCACGATGATCACTTGTTTCATCTTTACGGAATTGGACATTAACCGCTTCCTTTCCCCTTTACAACCACGGGCACCACCCCAGCTCCCGCAAGATCCGATAGAGGACCGGGAGGGGAAGGCCCACGACGTTGGTGAAGTCGCCCCGGATCTCGGCCACGAAGGCGGCGGCAGCCCCCTGTATCGCATAGGCCCCGGCCTTGTCGCACACCTCCTCCCGGGAGAGGTACCAGTCGATGTCTTCCCTGCTGAGGTCGCGGAAACGCACCTTGGTGCAAACCAACTGCCTCCGGACCACCCGATCCCGGAGGACCACGAGGCCGGTATACACGTGATGCCATCCCCCGGAAAGCCGCGAAAGCATGTGCCGCGCTTCATCCAAGCCCCTTGGTTTCCCCAGGTGGAGGCCGCGATGAAAGACCCCGGTATCGGCGGCGATCAAGATCTCTTCAGGACCTCTCCTCACCGCTTGGGCTTTCGCCATAGCCACTCGCAGGAGGTCCACCGGCCGCGTGATCTTCCCCTCATCCACCTCCGGAGACCGCGTCTCGAACCTGGGGACGAGCAACCGCAGAAGCTCCGCCCTCCTGGGGGAAGAGGAGGCGAGCACTATCCTTTGGCACTCGACCCCCGCTGGACGATAATCCATGGCCATGGAGATCATTTATAGCCCGGAGTGCCTTAGATACCAACGGATAGCCCACCCGGAGTCCCCGGTCAGGGTCCGGATCGCCCAGGAGTACCTCGCTCGGCTGGGTTACGAGTTCCTCAAGCCTGAGCCCGCGAGCCGGGAAGAGATCCTTTCGGTCCACACCGAAGAGCTCGTACGCCGCGTAGAGACCGGTGACTTCTACGATCCCGATTGCCCGCCATACGAGGGGATAGAGTTCTACGCCAGGCTTTCTGCTGGAGGGGCGATTCTAGCGCAGAGGCGTCGGGGTTTTTCCCTGATGCGCCCGCCCGGCCACCATGCCGGTCCCTCCTTCCTGGGCGGCTTCTGTTATTTCAACAACATTGCCATCGCGGTGAGGCTATCGGGCCTTAGGACCCTCATCGTGGATATCGACGGCCACCACGGGAACGGCACCCAAGCTATTTTCCTGGGGGATGACCAGGTGACTTACGTTTCCCTCCACCGGATGTACAACTACCCCGGCACCGGATACCGTTCGGAGCGGAATTGCCTTAACTACCCCCTTCCTCCACGGTGCGGGGAGAAGGTGTACCTGGAGACATTGGAGAAGGCCGTGGAGGAGGCGGGACGTGATTACCAACAGCTCGCCATCTCCGCGGGCTTCGACACCTACCGGGACGATCCCCTGGCCTCCCTGGGACTTGAGGTCCAGAGCTTCTACGAAATCGGGGTTATGTTAGGGAAACTCGCGCTCCCCACCTTCTGCGTGCTGGAAGGGGGCTATGTACCTGAGATCATCGGCCCGGCGACGGAGGCCCTGGTCGTGGGCCTGAAGGATGGAGGGGCCCTCACCGGTCCCCCTGGCTCCCCAGAGGGATGATCGCCTCGGCGAGGTCCCCGTAGTGGACCACGAGGGATTCCGCGGGGTTAAAACCCTCTCCAAGAAGCACGACGGCGGCCACCGGCTTCCCCGAGCAAACCTCCCCGGCAAGGAAATCCCCGTCTACCGGGACAAAGTCCTCGGCCGAGGGGTGGAACTCCCATTCGGTCTGGGAAAACCAAAGGCTCAACGGATCGAATCGCACCTGGGGGACGAAGGGCATCTGGCTGTAAGCCCACACCAAAACAGCGTTCTTGTCCACGTAATCAGCGAGAACCTCCCGCCAGCGGGTCCGGGACTCCAGGGCCCGCTCGTCTATGTAAACGAATAAGAACCTTTGTGGGAAAGCCCGGACCCTCCGGAGGGACCTCTACCGGGAGTATTGCCGCTACCTCCCGAGGAAGCCCGGTTTCTCGGAGCGCATCATACCACTGCTCCTCCGCAGCACCGCCGAACCCCTGGGCCCAAACGGCGCTACAGAGGAGCAGCGCCGCCAATACCCCTAGGTGCTTCACCCTACGGGCAGCACCACCAGCCGACGAAGGCTCCCAGCCAGACGAGCCACCATACGAGAAGGAACAGCCACCACGCGCCACGACGTTGCCCTTTGCCAAGCGATGCGGATTACATTGCGTCGCCGCAGACCGGGACCTATAATGGACGGGCCATGCGAAAGTTATCTTTGGTTCTAGTTTTTTTGCTACTCGCTGTGGCCGGCGTGCTCCCTCAGCCCCTTCGCGTCTCCCTGAGCCCCGTTCTCGGTTCGGCCCCGGTGTTGTTCGGGGTGGAGTGGGGATTTTTCGACCATGAGGGCTTGGAGGTGGAGTTGATCCCCCTTGCCTCCCAGCGGGACCGGCTATTCGCCTTCCAGGCCGGCCAGGTGGACGCGGTGATAGCGGACGTGACCTCGGTGGTGTTGCTCGCCGCGCGGGGGGAGCCCCTGGTGGTGGCCACGGCTTACGTCCCGGAGGACCCCGCGAAGCAGTTCACCGTCCTGGTGCAACAGGAATACTCCGGGATCTCTTCCATCGAAGACCTGGCGGCGGCGCTGGGCACAAGGAGCTTCTTTCGGATCGCCCTTCCCCTCCAGTCCGACATCGAATACGCCACCGATGTGGTCCTCGAGTCCCACGGCCTTACGCCGGATCCACGTTTCTACTTCGGGCAGGACAACCTGTTCCTCGCAGCCTCCATGGTGATCTACGGGGGGGTGGCGGCGGCCGTGCTTCCCGAACCTTACGCGAGCTACTCCCTGACGTTCGCCGAGGCCGAGGGCCTGGGGCTCACCGCGCTTGGGGACTTCTCCGGTATCCCCCCGCTTCCTCACCTGATCGTCTTCCAGCGGAGGTACGCCGAAGAACATCCCGAAGCTGTGAGGAGATTCGTCTCCGCTTTCGGGGCGGCAGCGGAAAGGATGAACGAAGAGACCAAGGAAGGGCTCCTCTCCCTGGGGGCCCCGGAGGTCATCCGCCTTTTTTGCCGTGGGCTGAACCCCGAGGAGGTCCTCGTCCATCCCAGCGTGCTGGCGGCGATAGAAGCGATTCCCGTGCCTCACTTTCAAGCCCCCACCGTTTTACCAAAGGGGATCTATGACGCCATCCAGCGGTGGGCCATTGAAAAGGGGTACGTGCGGTTCGAACATCCATATGAGGAGGTCGTAACCGAGGAGTACCTAAAATGATCTCCGTAGAGGCCTTGAGGATCGAATACGGCCGGGGTCGACGGCACACGCTGGCGGTGGAGGAGGTGAGCTTCAGGGTGGAAGACGGGGAGTCCGTGGCCTTAATCGGGCCTTCAGGCTGTGGCAAGACCTCAATCCTTTTGGCCATCGACGGGATCATAAGGCCCGCTTCCGGGAGGATCATCATCCGGGGGGAGGAGGTACGAGGGGTGAGGCGGGATGTGGCGTTCATCACCCAGGACGCGGGGCTCCTTCCCTGGAAGACGGTACGCCAAAATGCCGAATTGGCGTTACGCCTCCAGCGGCGCCCCCGGGAGGGGATACAGGAGATCCTGAGGAGTTTGGGCCTCGGCGGGTTCGAAAACCGATATCCCGCCGAGCTTTCGGAGGGGATGCGGCGGCGGGTCGGGATCGCCCGGGCCCTGGCCCTGCGCCCCGAGGTCTTCCTCATGGACGAGCCCATGGCGAACCTGGACACCCTCACCCGGGAGCGCATCCAGGAGATCATCCTCAGGCTTTGGCACATGTACCGCTTCACGGGGCTGCTCGTCACCCACGACATCGAGGAGGCCGTGTTTTTGGGGCAACGCATCATCATCCTTTCCCCCAGGCCCGCCCGAGTGGTGGAGGTGATCGAAAACCCCGGGATGGGGGAGGCGGAATACCGCCGATCGGAGGAGTTCTATCGCGTGGTGGCAAGAGCTCGGGAGATCCTCAAATCGCTGGAGGAGAAATGAGGCAAGCCCTCCATTATCTCGTAGCCGCCTTTGCCATCTTTTTTCTCTGGGCCTTGGCCTCCTTCGTGTTGGAACAGGTCAAGGGCTGGCCCGTTATCCCCTATCCCTGGAGCGTGGCGGCCGCGGGCATCGAGTATCTCCCCCAGTGGGGCTCGGCCTTCGCCTCCTCGGCGCGCCGGTTCTTCCTTTCGCTCATCTTGGCATTCGCCACGGGGCTTCCGTTGGGGCTTCTGGTGGGGGCAAGCGAACGGCTTCACCGTTGGTTCTCCCCTCTCATCTACTTGCTTTACCCCATTCCCCCCATCGCCCTGCTTTTCTTCCTCTACATGGCCTTCGGGGTCGGGGAGGGGGTGAAGGTGGTCACCGTAAGCCTCACCCTTTTCTTCCAGGTGTTGGTGGCGGCCATTGGGGCGGCACGGAACATCTCCCCTTCCTACATCCTTGCAGTGCGCACGGCGGGGGCCAATGCCTTACAGCTCCACCGTCACGTGATCCTCCCGGCGGTATTGCCCGAGGTCTTCACCGCGGCCCGTGTTTCTGTGGGCTTGGGGATCACCATGCTCTACATCGCCGAGACGAAGCTGGGGCTCCTGGGGGGTCCCGGTTCCGGGCTCGGGGTCTTCATCGAGACCTACGCCATGCGCACCGATTTGTCCCTTTCCGGGGTGGTGGGCTTGGCCTTCCTCGGGCTTCTTTTCTACACGTTCCTCGAGATATTGGAGCGTTGGCTTTGCCGGTGGAAGTATGTCGGAAAGGGGTAGGGAGGCGATCCTTTTCGTTTACAACCCCCGGAAACGCGGGGCCGCCGCAGCTGCGGCTGACGGCGGGCGATGGTGCACAAACCGAGGGATCCCCGCCCGGATCACCCCGCGTCGGGAGGTGGGGTTGGACGGGGTAGGACTGGTTGTGGCCATCGGGGGAGACGGGACGTTATTGCGGGTAGCCGGCGCCATCTATCCCCGAGAGATACCCGTCTTTGGGGTAAATGTAGGAGGCGCTTTGGGGTTCTTGAGCATAGGCGGCGGCGAAAGCCTTATACCGGCGTTGGAGAGATTCGCCTCCGGAGAATACGAGATCGAACGCCGCATGCGGCTTGCGGTGGGCTTGGGGGGAAGCGAAGTGAGTGCCTTGAACGACGTGGTCTTTCTGGGGCCTGGGGGCCATCGGTTTACCGAGCTTTCGGTGTGTTGTGGAGGCGAGGAGATCCTCTCCTTCGCGGGGGATGGTTTGGTGGTAGCCACCCCCACCGGATCCACCGCCTATGCCCTCTCCGCGGGAGGCCCCCTCATTCACCCGACGTTGTCCGCGATGCTCCTTGTACCTCTCTCCCCCCATACATTGGGTTTGCGCCCTCTCCTTCTTCCCGCCGGGGAGGAGATAGAGATAAAGGCCAAGTATCCCGCCCATATTTTCGCGGACGGCGACAAGGTGGGGGTCCTCAAGGGGGGAAATGGGGTGTACGTGAGGAAGGCGCCCGTCGACACCCTCCTCGTACGTTTTCCCGATGAGGAGGGCTTCTTTTCGCGCGTATGGAGCTGTTTTAGGAGCTAGTCGAATTCGGTCTCCCAAAGCTCGTCCTCTTCCAGGAGGTAGAACTGGGCCTTTTTGGACCTTATACGTAAAAGCACATAATCGGGATCCTCGGGTCCGTCCCAATGTTCAGCCCAATCGTCTTCCCAAAACTCGTGCTTCAGCTTCGGATCATCCAACAACTCGGCCTCGCCGAAGAAGGCGGCGTAAGCGTCCCGCTCAAAGGCGAGGAAGAACGCGGTGACCTTGGGGTTTCGCTGGATGTGGGAGACCTTACGGGAGATGCGGCTTGTGGCGAACCAAAGTACCCCCGTATCCTCCTCATAAGCGAGCAACGTCATGGGGCGGATGTAGGGGAAGCCATCCTCCCCCATGGTGATGAGGAGGTCGACGTCGGCTTCGTCCAGGATTTCCCAGAGTTCCTCTTCCAGTTCGCGCATAGCGTTGGAGCATACCCCAAATCCTTTGGGAAGAAAAAACGCGCCCGGGAGGACTCGAACCCCCAACCTGCGGCTTAGAAGGCCGCTGCTCTCTCCAGTTGAGCTACGGGCGCATCCCTCGTGATGGGTGATCGGT
>JAGGWU010000143.1 GCA_021163465.1 Candidatus Bipolaricaulota bacterium | reverse complement strand
CCCCCTTCTGCGTGGGGGAGGCGGGGCGGTTGGGGGCGCCTTCCCGGCGGGAGATCGGCCACGGGCACCTGGCGGAGGGGGCGCTTTTGGCGGTGATCCCGCCGGAAGAGGAGTTTCCCTACATCATCCGCCTGGTCTCGGAGATCCTGGAGTCCAACGGCTCTTCGTCTATGGCCTCGGTATGCTCGGGCTCGCTTGCGCTCATGGACGCCGGCGTTCCCATAAAGGCGCCGGTGGCCGGGGTGGCCATGGGCCTCATCACCGAGGGGGACCGCTACGTGATCCTCACCGATATCCAGGGCTTGGAGGATCACTTCGGCGACATGGACTTCAAGGTGGCGGGGACCGAACGGGGCGTTACCGCGTTCCAGATGGACGTGAAGATCGGGGGAATAAGCGAGGGGCTACTGCGGGAGGCCTTAGAGCAGGCCCGGAGGGCACGCCTGGAGATCCTGCGGGTGATGCAAGAGGCCCTGCCCAAGCCCCGGGCCCAGATCTCCCCCTATGCCCCGGTCCTCGAACTCATGCGGATCCCGGTGGAGAAGATCGGTCTCGTCATCGGGCCTGGCGGTCGCACCATCCGGGAACTACAGGAGACCACCGACACCGAGATCGAGATCGAGGACGATGGCCTGGTGCGGATCGTGGGGTCCTCCCGGGAGGGGGTGGAGGCGGCGCGCAAGGCCATCGAGGAGCTGACCCAGGAGCTGGAGGTGGGGAAGGTCCTCAAGGTGAAGGTCAAGCGCATCGCCCCGTTCGGGGCGTTCGTGGAGATCCGCCCCGGGGTGGAGGGCCTCATCCACATCTCCAACCTCTCCGAGGGGTTCGTACAGAAGGTGGAGGACGTGGTGAAGCCCGGGGACGAGGTCCTGGTGGAGGTCATCGGCTCCGACGAGATGGGTCGGCCGGAACTGAAGCGCGTGGAGGAGAGGCCCACGTTCAAGGCGGGAGACATCGTCCAGGGCAAGGTCACCAACGTGGTGGATTACGGGATCTTCGTGGAGCTCGCCCCGGGCGTCCGGGGCTTGGTCCACAAGACCCGCTTGGGGGAAGGCGCCAAGGATCCTCGCCAGGTGGCCAAAAAAGGCGACACCATCTTGGTGGAGATCGTGGAGATCGACGAGCAGGGCCGCTACAAGCTCCGCCGGGTGGTCCCGAAGACACCGCTTCGGATTTCGTCCTCTTCTTAAAAAGCGTACATGCAAGAGGTCTACCCCGGCTGCCTGCGGGAGGAGCTTTCCCCAGGTGTGGAGTTGATCGTTGAGACTATGCCCCATGCCAATTCCGTGGCCCTGGGGGTATGGCTTTCGGCCGGGAGCCGAGAGGATCCCCAAGGGAAGGAAGGTCTTGCCCATTTCACCGAACATATGGTCTTCAAGGGGACGGAAAAACACAGCGCCAAAGATATAGCGCGGATCATCGACTCCCTGGGGGGGCAAATAAACGCCGCCTCCTCCGAAGAGTACACCGTGTACCACTCCACAGTGCTTGCTGAAGGAATGGAAACAGCCCTGGAGATCTTGGCTGAGCTCATGACCATTCCCCGATTCGCTCCCGACGACATCGAAAAAGAACGCGGGGTGGTCCTCGAGGAGATCCGCGAGGCCGAGGATAGCCCTGATGATGTGGCCATGCGGCTCCTGGATGAAGCGCTGTGGGGAGGCAGCCATCCCCTGGGGCGTCCGATCTTGGGATATAAGGATTCGGTGGCGAGGTTGGGGCGCGACGATCTCCGGGATTTCTTCGCCCGGTTTTACCTTGAGGGCCGGAAGGCGGTGGTCCTGTGTGGCAAGGTAGACCCAGAAGGGGCGGAAAGGTTGGCACAGAAGCTCTTTCCTCGGCCCCGGGGCAGAGGGTTGCCCTCCCGGCACGCCCCACACGGCCCGCCGGGGCTCCGGGTGGCGGAACGGCCGATCCAGCAAGTGCATCTGGCCCTGGGGTTCCCCACCTGTCCCGCCGGGGCTCCCGAGCGGACGGCCCTGGAGGTATTGCACACGGTGGTGGGCGGAGGGATGAGCTCCCGGCTCTTCCAGCGGGTAAGGGAGGAGCGAGGGTGGGCCTACACCGTAACCTCTTTCGTACGGTATTATACCGATGCCGGGTATTTGGGGATTTATGTCGCGGCCGAGCCCAAACGCACCGGGGAGATCTTGGAGCTTATCTTCAACGAGATAGAAGATCTCGCCCGCCGAGGCCCCACGGAGGAGGAAATGGAGTGGGCCAAAAGGCGTGTGCGCGGCCTCTTCCTCCTGGGGCTCGAGACCCCTGGGGGGAGGATGAGCCGGCTGGGTTGGCTCGCGGCGCTGGGGCTTCCCCTCACTTCCCCGAAGGAGGTCCTAGGGAAGCTGGAGGGAATAGGCCGTGAAGATATTCGGGAGCTTGCGGCGACCTATTTGGTGCCCGAGCGGGCGGCTCTCTCCCTGGTTGGACAGGATGCGACCGAATTGGAACGCCTGGGAAAGGGGTTCGTGGAGGTGAAAGAAGTTGCCTAAAGCGCTTTACCCCGGGAGCTTCGACCCCATAACCTATGGCCACATAGATGTGCTTGTGCGGGCGAAAAAGCTTTTCCGCCCCTTGATCGTGGCGGTGGTGGAGAACCCCCGCAAAACTCCCCTCTTCTCGGTGGTGGAGAGGAAGCGGTTGGTGGAGGAGGCGCTGCGGGAAGCGGGGATCGATGATGTCCCGGTGATCACTTACTCCGGGCTGTTGGTGGAGTGCGCCAAATCGCTTGGAGTGGAGGCTATAGTGCGGGGGCTCCGGGCCACTTCGGATTTCGACTACGAATTCCAGTTGGCACTCACCAACCGGGACCTGGACTCGGAGGTGGAAACGGTCTTTTTGATGACCGCGGGGAAGTACTCCTTCCTTTCCTCTTCTATCGTGAAAGAGGTAGCCCGCTACGGGGGCGATGTGTCCAAGTTCGTCCCCAAATGTGTCGAACGCGCCCTACGGGAAAAATATAGGCGTTAACCGCCCTCTTTGAACTGTGAGGCGAGTTCGCTGTTCACCAAGCCCTCGGGGAGAAGCCCGTTCAGGGCCCTCCCGATGATGTCCTTGCGGGAGGCCTTCCGAGGGCGCCGTTGGAGCGGGTACGTGGGATTACCCTGGGGGAAATTCCTGGCTGCGGAGGGTGTGAGGTGGGGCATCTGTGTGGTGGAGGATGTCGTCACCGGTTCTCTGGAAGCCCCGATCCCCCGGGATATTGTGAGCTCAATCGGGCTTTAGCCCTCCGGAAACTTTGGATAGCTGCTATGGCCAGGGCTTGAAAAAGTTATGCCTGGGCATTTTTCTCTAGAGTGCTGGCCACGGCGAAGACGGCCCGCTTCACCGCGGAGGTGCGGAAGGGGACGGTGGCGGAATCGAGTTGGACAATCCAACCTTTGCGGTCCTTGGACACAGAAATGAAGAAATGCTGCGAAAAATCCTCGTCGGTTGCGAACGCCCGGAGCAAGACCTCATCGCCCCCTGGGGCCACGAAGGCCTCTTTTATCACGAACGCCCCCCGGGGCCAAACCTCCTTCAAGCCCACGACCACCTTCGGAATATCCACCTTGTCCAACTCGGTTTTCAGGCGCACATGGGGCATCCTTCCCTCCACGATCCGCTCTATTTTCGCCGGGGCTCCCTTTTCGGCCACGAGCCGGTAGATAGGCCGCCCCCGGCTTCGCCACTTGCGTTCGTAGCGGGTACGGGACCCTCCCTGTATCTCGTGGGGCCCCTGGACCTCGAAGCACCCGGTGGCCGCGAGCTTATCCCGGGCTTCCTCGGCAAAGAACAGGGCGTCGGTGGTGAGCTCGAACCTCCCCCCCGGCTCCAGCACCGCCGCCAGGGTTCTGACGAAGCCTTCATTTACCAACCGCCGCTCGGCGTGGCGGGCCTTGGGCCAGGGGCAGGGGAAGTTGACGATGACCTCCCGAACACTCTCATCCGCAAACAACTCCCTAAGGCCGAACCTCCCGTCCAGCCGCACCATCCGGACGTTCCCGAGCCCGGCGGCGTAGAACTTCCGCCCCGCCTTCTCGATGCAGGTGAGCGATAGCTCGAACCCCACGTAATCGAACTCCGGGTGGTTCGCCGCCTCTTCGGCCAGGAACTCCCCGTTTCCGAAGCCGATCTCCACCACCAGGGGTGCCTCCCTCCCGAACACCCAGCGCCAGTCGGGGGGAAGCCCGGCAAAGAGCCTCGGCTCGATGAGGTACTTCGCGAACTCCATTCACTCAAGCTTACTCCATCTCCGGTAAAATGTGGTCGCCATGGGATGGGATTTGGCGGAGATGGCCCTCGAGATCATGCGGCCCCACACCACCTCGGGGCGGGAATGGCTGATTGAGGATTTCCTGGTGGAAAGGCTCAAAGAAGCAGGCCTTGAGGTCAAGCTCCAGGAGGTCCCCGGCGTCGGCGATAACATCATCGCCCAACGGGGAGAGGGGGGCTTCCTCATCGTGACCCATACCGATGTCTATCCCTACCTCACCCCGGAGATCCAGGAGCCGCGGGTAGAGGATGGGGTGCTCTTCGGCCGCGGCGCGGTGGACACCAAGGGGCAGATCGCCGCCCTTCTTTTAGCGCTGAAGGAATCCAAAGGACCGGTAAGCGTCGCGCTTGTGGTGGACGAGGAGCTGGAAGGTCGGGGATCCCGGCTCCTGGAGGTGCCCCCGGGATGCCGGGGAGCCGTGGTGTTGGAGCCCACGGAGCTCGCCATCTGTACCGCCGAGGCCGGAACCCTGGAAGTGCGGGTGGTGACCCGGGGCAGGGAAGCCCACGGTTCCACCCCTTGGGCCGGCGACAACGCGGTGGAGAAGGCCATCCGCTTGTACAACAAACTCCTCGGCGCGTCGTTCCTCAAGCACCGCCACCCCCTCTTCCCCCGGGGCGCATGGGTGAACATCGGTCGTATCGAGGGCGGACACGATGCCATGGTGGTTCCGAGTGCATGCTCCATGCATCTTGAGATCGGATTCGCCCCCGGGCTTTCCGCCGGGGCGGTGGAAGATGAGGTGGAGGAGATCCTGGCCGAGGCCGAGACCATGGAGGTCCTGGACTTCTCCCCTCCGTGGGAGACCCCGCCGGACGCGGTGGTGATCCCCGCGCTGGAGGAAGCGTTCCGCCGGGCCACGGGACGGGAAGCCCGACGGGCGGGGATGCCTTCCTGGACCGATGGCGCAAACCTCCACAAGAAGGGGCTTCCTACCGTGGTCTTCGGGGCGGGGAAGCTCGAGGTGGCCCATACCCCGTGGGAATCGATTCCGTTGGCGGAGCTCGGTGAACTCGCCCTTGTCCTTCGGGCATTGATCGACGCCCGTTGAAGAAAGGCCATGAACTGTAACCACAACTGTGGGGTTATTTTAGCAGCCACCACAATTTCCTAGCTCGTTCTCCTCTTTGTCTCTAGCGGGTTCAGTGCAAGGTAAAGCCTCCCGCAGTCGTCCCTCTCCATCTTTTCGGGACCCCCGGCACGGCCGGCGCCGGGTGAATTCCACCTCCTTTCCTGCGATACCACGCCAGAAGACGGCCGTTGATGAAGGCCGAATCGTCGGGGTCTATCCCTTAAACCGATCTCCTACAGTTGGAAATCGAAAATTAAGATGTGAAGGGAACTATGACGCCTGGACATCTGTCTTGGCACCACGTGCCTCCCGGATCGCCGGCGGCACCGCCACCCCCTTGAGCGGCAGCCGCAGGATGTACCGCTTTCCCCCATGCATCACTTCTACCTCCCGCACCACGTCCCTCCACCCTCACGTCCTTCCGTTTCAGCCGCTCTTTGAGCCTGTGCGAAAGAAAAAACGCCAGAAAGCTCACGAAGATATGCCCCCGGATGGTGTACGCGAACCTGGGGGTACCAGAAAAAATTGACGCTATGAAAGCGGATCATGTCCCGTCAAGTGGTCGATCTGCTGAGCTTGGGACATGAGATGGGACACCCCCTGCGGCCAACTTGACCACAGGGGGTGATGTAAATGATGATCACAAATCTGAAAACGCTCTACAAGTTTACCTCTTTCCTTTTCGACAGGGAAGACCAGGCGTAGAAGGCGGCCATGATCATCCAGGGGATCCTAAAAGCCCGCTCCCTAAGGATCACCGAGGTCGCCCGGGTCATCCCCAAGGGGTTCTTCGCCGGCCAGAAAATGATCTACCGCTTCCTGAAGAGGGCCCCCCTTAAAGAAGCGCTCCTGCGGATG
>JAGGWU010000064.1 GCA_021163465.1 Candidatus Bipolaricaulota bacterium | reverse complement strand
GATGAATACCTTGGCCTCCGGACCGCGGTATCCGTACTTGGCCAGGATCTCGAGCAGCCGTGCCGCCACGTCGTAGCCCTGCGCAAGGTGCCAGCTTGGGCGCTTGAGCTCGGGGTAGATGCCCACCCTCCGGCCTGTGGATGTGTTCAGGCCTTGGATGAGCTCAATCATTTCGGTGAAGGTGGGTACCTGGAAGTGGGATTTCCCAACCGGGAACCGGCCCGGGAAGTATGGCTGGGCGGAATCTCGACACCGTTCGTGTACTGAAAGAGCCTTTATCTCTTCTAAAGTGAAGTCGATGGCATACCAGTGCCCATCCGGACGCCTTCGGTCCGGGAACACCTCCTCCACGTCGGTGGTCCGCTCCAAGTAGATATCGTGCAGACAGATGAAGACGCCGTCTTTGGTCATCACTAGGTCCGGTTCGATGTAGTCCGCCCCCAAGGCGTAGGCGAAGGCGTAACCGGCCAGCGTATGCTCCGGCAGATACCCGGCCGCCCCTCGGTGGCCGATGACGACCTTCTCATGGGCGAGCGTCCCGCCCCCAATGAGGAGCAGAACTGCGAGAAAAAGGATGCACCTCTTCATTTTCACGTGTTGCCTCCTCGCCGTTGTTCTTCGGAACTGCCGAGCTCCTCCGACTCAATCTTGTTTACTACGTCGTTCTCCGGGGCGAAGTCGGCACTGGAAGCGATCAGGATGGGGGCATGGGTGAAAAGCTCCCTAGCCCACAGGGCCAGAAAAATCATGACCGAGACGAGGACGGCCCAGCCCGCGATGTTCACCTAAGGCGCTCCTCCACCAGCTCGTCCATGGCCCGGATGAGCTCCTCTTCTCTCCCTCTGGGGATGAGGGAGGCGGCGGCGTAGTCGTGGCAGGCATCGATGGTTCCCCCTACCTTGACTGCCGCCTCGGGAAGGAGCCAGGCGAGCCCTGGCCGCTCCCCGGCCACAATCTTCTTCTCCAAGGGGCTTGGGACCCGCATGGAGATCTTCACCAGGTCCCAGTCGAAGTGCCCGAGCCCTGGGATCTCGGTGGGCATGTCCTGGAAGCCGGCGATGTATTTTCCGGGGTCCACGAAATCCAAGTCCCGGATCTCCATGCAGAACTCGCCCACCATCTTCACCCCCATGGGAGCGAACCCCTTCCCTACCGTGAACCACTGGACGTAGCGGGTTTGGCTGAGGCCCTCTTCCTTGAGCCTGGTGATCATTTGCTCGAACCGCTCGCGCTTTAGGGTCTCGAGTTCGGCGAGCTTCTTCTCGTACTCGGCCGTAGGGCCGGAGAGGCACGTCCGGACGCCCAGGTCCGGCCCACCCATGGCGTAGCCCGCCGCCCCCAAGGTGGTGAGTGACTTAGCGAAGGGCTTCAAGGGGATCTCCACCCCAAATTTAGTGAGGTGATAGCTCTCGCGGCCGTCCACCTCCTCCACCCGCACATCTCCCCGGGAGACGGCCTCTAGAAGCGTCTCCCGGTTCTCCCCGATGAGCTTCCCCCCCCGCTCGTGGGAGTCCCCGATCGCCCCGATCACCCCGAGGTAGGCAAGGTCCCGGTTCTCCTCGTCCAAGACAAGCGCAAACAGCCAGGCGGCGGTGGCGGCAGAGATCTCCTTTTCCCCTGAGATCCCGAAGAGCTCCGTGGAGAGGTTGAGGACGGTCGGATCCCCGGCGTCCTCTGCGAGGTGGTGGTCCACGATCAGGGTAAGGGAGCGCCCCCGGTTGATCTCGGCGATCACCGGCCCGGCCCGGCCGCCAAGGTCCACGTAGATAATGGGACGGCCGGCGAAGGCCTCGTGGATGCGCTCGTTGATCGGGGGATGCACCCGCTCCAATGGAATTCGCTCCAGCTCAAACCCCTTGCGAGAAAGGGCCTCCGTGAGGACCGCCGCCGAGGAGAGGCCATCGGCGTCGTTGTGGTGCACCAACGTGACCCGCTTCGCCCCCGCGGAGAGGAGTCGTCCGACCGCATCCTTCAGGGCCGCAACGTACTCCACCTTTCCCATGTCAGCCTCCTTCCGCCTTAAGCATCTCGATCACCGAATCGAAGGCGAAGTCCGGCTCGATCCCCAAGGAACGCAGTTTTTCCTCGGTCATCGCCCCGCTCCGGACAAACACCGTGGTCATCCCCATCCTCTTTCCGGCAAGCATGTCGGTGTCCATGTCGCCCACGATGGCGCACTCCTCCGGGGCAAGGCCGAGCCTTGAAAGGGCAATCCTCACGATGTGCTCGGAGGGCTTTCCGATCACGGCATCCGGCTCCCGATTGAGCATATACGACAGGGCGCCGATCACCGCCCCGGTCCCGGGGATCACCCCGTCTTTGGCGGGGAAGATCCGGTCGGGATTGGTAGCGACGAACTTGGCCCCGGCGTGGTACAGAGCCCGCAAGGCCCCGGTGATGCGGTGGGCGTTGTCCTCCCGGATGCGCCCCGTCCCATCGAAGGGAGAGCCCACCACCACGTACTCGGCCTGGAAGGGGTCCTCCACGAGGGAAAGCCCCGCGAGCGCAAGCTCTCGCCTCAGGCCCGGCGCCCCCACCATGTACACCCTCGCCCCGGGCCGCTCCTTCGCCACGTACTGGGCGGTGGCGTAGGTGGAGAGCACGAGGTCCTCCGCCACGACCGGGATCCCCAAGCGCTCGAACTTTGCGATGTAGTCCTCACGCGACTTGGTGGAGTT
>JAGGWU010000096.1 GCA_021163465.1 Candidatus Bipolaricaulota bacterium | reverse complement strand
GGGACGACCGTCGTCTGCTTCTCTCTGCCGGCATCCCAGACCTGTGGGAGTACTTCCGTCGAGCCGAGCAAAACCGGGATGCCCTCTATGAGGTCCTGGAAGCCCTGGCTGTCCGGCGGAGCCGGCAGTTCATCCGCCAGAACTATCCCGAGGCAGAGATCGATGGGCAAAGAATCCGGTTCCCCGAACGGGAACTACACACCGTCCACTACAGCCTTAAAGCTACCTACGGCCCCGAGCTCTATCGGAAGATCGCAGACGCCATCGAAAACCTGCTGCTTGCTCCCTACCAGGTTGACACCTACCGGCGGGAGTTAATAGAAGCCCGCAGGATGCAGGTAAGGCAACTCTCTCTCTTTGAAACGCCGGAGGAAGATAGCGAGGGCGCGGTCAAACGCCTGCAAGAGGCGCTGGGCTGGTCCCGAGAGGAAGCCCACGAGTTCCTGATGACCGTTGGCCGCCAGACGGCTCTGGCCCACATCATGCGAGTGCTGTATCTTAAGCGCCTGGAATCCTCTGTGGAATCCCTTCGAATTTCCCTGCGCCGACTGCACCGGTTCCTCGAGTTCTTCCTGCAAGCACTGAAAGAGGGACGGCTCTTAAGCAGCAAAGCGTATCGGCAGTGGCTACAGATAGAGGGTTCAGACGAAGAAGGCATGGAAGAGGAAGCTGAGGCACTTTTCTCCTCCTTGCCGGAGCTTTTTGTCGAACGCTACGATACTGAAAGCATTCGTGCCGCAGCTGAAGCCGACCTACACACATTGGAAAGCATCCTTGCAGAGTTAGAACAGGACCGCCCAGACGACAAACTGGAGACGCTGAAGGAGCTGCTCACTTCCCCGAACCTTCGGGGGAGGAAGGTGGTGGTGTTCTCCTACTTCAAAGACACTGCCCGATACCTCTATCGGCAGTTGTTGAGTGATCAGGGGTTCCTCGCCAAGCTGGGACACCGGCGCATCGCCATCGTGGACAGCAGTGTGGACTCCTCTGAGCGAACTACGCGTATCCTTCGTTTTGCCCCCAGGGCCAACGGAATGTCGGATATGCCCTCAGAAAAGCAAATCGACCTCCTCATCAGCACTGACGTGCTCTCCGAGGGGCAGAACCTTCAAGACGCAGATATCGTTGTCAACTACGACCTCCACTGGAACCCGGTGCGCATGGTCCAGCGGGTGGGGCGCTTGGACCGCATTGGTTCTCCGCACAAGGTAATCCACGTGCACAACTTCTTCCCAGAGGAGGAACTGGAGGAACTCCTTGGGCTTTTGGACAGGCTCCATCACAAACTGGACGCCATCAACCGCACGGTGGGATTGGACGCCTCCGTCTTGGGCGAGACTCCTAACCCAATGGACTTCAACATCCTGCGCCGTTTGGCACGGGAGGACGAGAAGACCCTCCAGGAGCTGGAGGCAGAAAGCGAACTCGCCTTGGGAGAGTTCCTCAAGCAAGATCTTCTTCATTTTCTGAAAGAGCTGGGCGAGGAAAGGCTGAAGCGCATTCCCTTGGGAGTGGGAACGGCACGCAAAAAGAAAGAAGGATCGGCCGGATTCTTTGCTGCCTTCCGCAATCCCATGACCAATCAACACCACTGGATCTTCTACGACGAAGAGAAAGATCGCATTGTGGAGAGGCGTCTCGAAGCTATCCGGCATGTCCGTTGTGGGCCGTCAGAACCGGCTGAACCCCTGCCGGAGGAATTTGACCCCCGACCTCTCATTAAGAAACTCCGCAAGCACCTTTGGAACCGCATTCGGGCCACCGAACTGAGCCCGAGTGCGCTACCCTCACCCCAGCGTCAGATCGTGAACTGGCTTCACGCCCTGCCCCCTTCGGTGGAGCGAAACCGCCTGCTTCAGCACTTCGAGGACCGCCCCTTGGCCGGGCCGGACCTCAAGGAGCTGCGGCGTCTCTGGAGGGAGCGTTCGTCCTTGCCGCAGGAGGAGTGGCTAAAACGTCTTGTGGAGTTTGTCGAAAGCCATCCGCACCCCCCATCGGCAGTTGTAAAAGCAACGGGTGCCCTTGCACCGGAGCAAGAAGAGGAGCTTGAATGTATTGCTTGGATGAGGGTAGTTTCTAATGGTTCCTAATTATTGGGTCGGGGTCGAGGGTCGCGTCTTTACATGTGAGTCGCGGGCGGCGTCCTTGCTTTGTCCGGGAGTGTGCCGGCAAGGAACTGCCGCTGGCCGCGGAAGTCCAGTTGGAAAGCTGCCGTGCCTCCGGACACACTAAATGAGGCGCTATGGACGACAAACGGGAGAAGTTCGAGGAAGCGCTGAAGCACATGGTAGAGGGGCGAACGTGAGCCTAGAGGAGCGCTTGGCACGGGCTGTGGAGGCGGGGGAACACGAGCGCTGCGAGTTCCGGCGTTCCTTCGGCAAGGAAGCCCTGCGCACCCTCTGTGCATTCGCCAATACCAGGGGCGGAGAACTGTGGATCGGGGTGAAGGACGACGGCGAGATAGTCGGCGCTTCCACAGGGCGGGAGAGCTTGCGGGACTGGGCCCATCAGATCCGCGAGGAGTTGGGGATCAGCGCTCACCTAGAAAGCGGAGAGGTTAGGGGACGGAGGTGGTGCGCATCGCGGTGGAGGGGAGCCTGTACAAGCCCGTGCGGTACCGGGGGCGCGCCTATGTCCGCTCCGGTTCCAGCGACCGCCGCGCCACCGAGGAAGAGGAGACCCGCTGGGTGCTCGAGCGCACCGGGCAGACCTGGGACGCCCTCCCCGAGCCCCGGGCCAGCTGGGAGCACCTGGACCCCGACCAGATTCGACGCTTCAGAAGGCTGTGTAACCAAAAGGGACGCCGCCCCATCCCACCGGACGAGGACGACCGGACGGTATTGAGGAAACTCGGCCTGCTCGCCGAGGATGACACCCCCACCCGAGCGGCGGTCCTCCTCTTCGGGAAGGAGCCCCAGAGGTTCTACCTGAACGCCGTGGTTAAGATCGGTCGCTTCCGTTCCCCCACCGTCATCGTGGATGACCGGGAGATCTACGGCACCCTTTTCGACCAGGTCGAGGAGACCCTGCGTTATTTCCGGGAGCACCTGGAGACCCGGTTCGAGTTCATCGGGGAGCCCGCCCGGGAGGTGATCTGGGAGTATCCCCTCGGGGCCCTGCGGGAAGCGGTTGTTAACGCGGTGATCCATCGTGACTACCTGGATTCCGGCCACGTCCAGGTCCGCTGGTACGACGACCACCTCGTAATCTTGAGCCCCGGCACCCTCCCACCGCCGCTCACCCTCGAGGACCTGAAGCGTCCCCATCGGTCCGCCCTCCGCAACCGACTCATCGCCGAGGTGTTTTACTATGTGGGTTGGATCGAGCGTTGGGGGACGGGCATCCAGAAGATCCTGGATGAGTGTCGGGAGGTGGGCCTGCCCGAACCCGAATGGCGGGAGGAGCAAGGGGCGCTCTGGCTCACCTTCAGGAAGGATATCTGGACCGAGGATTACCTAAAGTCCCTTGGGCTCAACGACCGCCAGATCAAGGCGGTGATGTGGGTAAAGGAAAAGGGAAGCATTACGAATGCGGAATATCAGCGAATCGCTCAGATCAGCCGGGAGACAGCCAAAAGGGACTTGTCTCGGCTCGTAAAGCTTGGCGTGCTGGTCCGCAAGGGCGCGGGGCGCAAGGTGGTTTACGAAATGGGCCAAACGGGTCAGAAACGGGTCAGAAATGGGTCACCAGGGCGAGGAAATGGCGACGGAGAGGTCGGAAAGTCGCGGTGAACATGGCATCATGCAGCCGGGAGTCAAAGGGAGGAATGTGCGCTACGTGCGAGTCCGAGTTGGCGATTAGTTGGCGATCGGTTGGCGATTGTGGCGTTTTTATGGGGGCAGCAATGCCCGCGAGGGGTTCCCGGGCGGATCAAAGGGAACGCATGGGTAGCGCCGGGAAGGCGATTCATAGGACGGCGTTATGGAGGCCTTAGGTGGACCCAAAAATGAGCCAAAAATGAGCCAAATGAGCCAAAAGCCGAATGGGGGCAAGCGTGACATGTACAAGGTCCTTTTCGTGTGTACCGGGAATACCTGTCGCAGCCCGATGGCGGCGGCCTTCTTCAACTTCATCGCTCGGGAGAGGAGGCTCTCGATGTGCGCGGTTTCCGCCGGGCTAAGCGTAAGCACCCATGGGGCCAGCGGGCACGCGATCGAGGCGGCCGCCGAGTATGGTGTGGACCTCTCAGGCCACCGCTCACGACCCCTGACGCCGGACCTAATCGACGAAGTTAATTTGATCTTGGCCATGACAGCCCGACACAAGAGGGAGATCGGCGAGAGATTTCCCTCCGCACAGGCCAAGTCCTAGGCATTGCTTTCCTTCATCGGCGAACAGGGCGATATCGATGACCCATTTGGTGGTTCAGTGGAGGAGTACCGGGAGTGTGCCCGAGAGCTGTGGGAGGCGGTGAATCGGGCCATAGCCCGCTTAGCGCCCGAAGGGGAGGATGACTATGCTGGATAGATGCATCGTGTTCGAAATAACGTTGGGCAAACAGAATTTGCTAAGAGTTTTTTAGAAATGAACGACCAAAGAGTAAAAGCATATGAGCAGGAGGTGATATGCAACGGTGCAACTTGAAGAACCGATTTTGAGGAGGATTTATCTTGCGAGGCAGATGCTCAATGAAGGGGTTGTACACTCCCAAGACCCATCCCCACTTGCGAGGATGCGAGCGGTGCTTGCGCTCGATCATGCAATTGAGATGCTCCTCTCCACCCTTTTGCCTTTACTTGGTGTCGCGGTTGACAGAAATTGGTCTCTTTCAACGATGGTGGGCAAATTCTGCGAGAGAAAGCCAACCATTGTCCCGCATAAGACGCCAATTGAGCGTTTAAGGAGGTTACGGAATAGGGTCCAGCATGACGGAATTGTTCCCTCTTCTGAAGACGCTCTAATGGCTGGGACGCAAGCGGAGGCTTTCTTTAGAGATGTGCTTCGAGAAGCTACAGGATATGAGCTTGAAGAAATTACCCTTGCTTCACTTATCGTTGATGCAAAAGCAAGGGAACATGTGCTGAAGGCAGAGGAGAATCTACATGCCGGAGACTTCGGAACTGCCATAATTGAAAGCGGTCTGGCTTTTGAAGTTGGTTGGCACAATTTTGTCCAGCAGTACTTCCGCTGGCGTTCGTGGGGATATGAAGTTTGCGATAAGATTTTGGGAGCCCTTGAAAAAGCTTTTGAAGAAACGCACTTGAAACTGCACGCTTTTGCTCGCGGGGATCTGAAAGAAGCTTTTCGTGAGTTGACAAAGCCAATAGAGTTAAGTCTTTTTGGGATAAGTCCTCAGCAATATTTCCGCTTCCAGCAATTAGGACCCAGATTTATATGGATTTTGGGGAGTGATGAACCACGTATCCATGTTTCTCCGGATTGGCATCCTACCAAAGAGGAAGCACTTTTTGCATTCGATTTTGCTTGCACAGCACTGCTTCAACTGCAAGAGTGGTTGAGACAGGGGGAAAGGGAAGCGGAGGAGGAAGGCTAAGCGAGGGAAAAGTAGATGAAGCGAAAGATAGTTTTCAAAGTCACTTTAGGGGAACTGGCCAAAGTCCCTGGCACCCTCTTCGCCTACTGGGCGCCGAAGAGCCTCCGGGAACTCTTCCGAGTCGGGGGTCGCGACTTTACATTTGAATCGCGGGCTGGCGTCCTTGCCCAGGAGTGTGCCAGCAAGGCACTGGCCCCGGCCCGCGGAAGTCCAGTTGGAAAGCTGCCGTGCCTCCGGACACACCTGCTGAGGCGCTATGCTCACCGTAAAAAGATCTCGCACACCCTGGCACACATGACAAATCATGTCAACCGTGTCAAGGTGACACCCGGCACGGGGTTTCACCCGTCCGAGGGGGTTCAGCTTCGCTTTCGCCGCCCAGGCCAGGTGAGTCCCGGCCCTGGCTACAGCCCCAAGAAGCGCCGAGTCTCTGCAAGGAACTTTTCGGCCTGCTCTCGCAATATCGCCACATCCTTCTTAACGAAGACTGGTCGAGCCTCATAATCGGCGATCTGTCTCTTGTCGAAGGCATCCCGCAGCCAGTGGTGCATCTCTGCAGGCAAAAGCCCAGGCTTTACAAAATGTTCCCCGAAGGCAGCAATGACGCTTCCGTGGCGGGAAAAACTCAGACCTTTTATGAGGAGCAAAGCCTCAGCACAGAAGAACATGGCGTAATAAAGGCGGGACACCGCCGACTCCAGATCCCCTGCTTCCTTGAGCACTTCAGCAGACCGGATGAACCTCTCCGCCTTGGCTAGGAGGGCTTTGACCTCCACTTCGACGCTCATACCGGGACGGCCTCGCGGCGCAAATTCCTGAGGAGCGGACTCTCCCGCTTTCGCCACCAGGTCTCGGAAAGCGGGAGGATCGATATGGTTACGCCG
This sequence comes from Candidatus Bipolaricaulota bacterium, assembly GCA_021163465.1. GTDB lineage: Bacteria > Bipolaricaulota > Bipolaricaulia > Bipolaricaulales > Bipolaricaulaceae > UBA3571. The sequence continues at coordinate 23 of JAGGWU010000096.1, read as the reverse complement.
TAGTGTAGGCTCAATCGGGATGC
>JAGGWU010000063.1 GCA_021163465.1 Candidatus Bipolaricaulota bacterium | reverse complement strand
GTTGGGGGGAGCCTGGTTCTGGGAGGGGCGTTGGGAAACCTCCTGGACCGGGTCCTCCGGGGGTACGTGGTGGATTACGTGGATTTCCGGTTCTTCCCCGCTTTCAACCTGGCGGACGCCGCAGTGGTGGTGGGGGCCGCGGCAATGGCCGTGGCCTTCCTGTGGGGGAAAGAATGAGGCCCCTTTTCATCGTCCTTGAGGGCCCGGATGCTTCGGGAAAGTCTACCCAGCTTAAGCGCCTTTCCGCCGAGCTTTCCCGCCGTGGTATTCCGGTCGTTACCACCAAAGAGCCCGGGGGCACGGAGCTCGGGAAAAGGCTGCGCGAGATCCTCCTCGATCCCCGGCGCCGCATCGAACCGTTGGCCGAGCTTTTCCTGCTCCTTGCCGACCGGCGTCAGCACGTAAAGGAGCTCATAAAGCCCGCGCTGGAAGCGGGAAAGACGGTGATCTCCTCCCGCTACACCCTTTCAAGCCTCGCTTATCAAGGTGGGGGGCGGGGGCTATCGCTGGAACTGGTGCGGCGCTTGAACGACCTCGCCACCGAGGGGTTGAAGCCGGACTATACCTTCCTTTTGGACGTGCCCCCCGAGGTGGCCCTCGCCCGCACCGGGGACCGGGATAGGTTCGAGGCGGAGGGTCTCTCCTTTTACATCCGCGTCCGGGAGGCCTATCTGGAGCTCATTAGAGAAGAGCCGAACGGGTATGTTATCGACGCCACCCTGCCCCCTGCGGAGGTCACCCGCCGGATACTGGAGCAACTTCCGTTGGCTTGATCCTTTCTGTGGCGCTATCCTTGGCACAGATGCCGATACAAGGAGGGACGCAATGGAACTCGAGGTTCTTCGGGAGGACCTGATGTTCGGGGCGCGTACCGCGGGCCATGCCCTGGCGGGAAAGAGCTCCATGCCGATACTTTCGGGAATCCTCCTCCGCACCGGGGAAGGGGAACTGGAGCTTTGTGCCACCGATCTCGAGCGGGCCATCCGCTGCCGGATACCCGCTCAGGTAAAGGAAGCCGGCGAGGCGGTACTCCACGGGCAGGTCCTGGAGCAGCTGGTGGCCCGTCTCCCCGAGGAGGAACGGGTGGGGCTGTCCTCTGCCGACGGAAAGATCCGGCTGAGCTGCGGGCCCGCCACCTTCGAGCTCCTCACCCTGCCCGTGGACGAGTTCCCCGAGCTCGCGACTCCTAAGGGCGAGCCCCTCTGCCGCTTGTCCCGGGAGACGTTCGTCCAAGCGATCCAGCAGACCGCCTTCGCGGCGGTGAGGGCCACCGAGACCACGCGCCTGGCCCTTACCGGCGTGAACATGATCCTTAAGGAAGGAAAGCTGAAACTGGCTGCCACCAATGGGTATCGCCTGGCGGTGCGGGAGATGGAAGCGGGGGGCCTTCCGGAAGGGGTGAGCCACAATATCCTCGTGGATGCCCAGGTGATGACGGATCTCATGCGGGTACTGGGAACGGTGGGAACGGAAGAGGTGTTATTTTACCTGGACGAGGGGCAGGTCCATTTCGCCGCCGGACCACTGACCTACACGGCCCGGCTGATCCAAGAGGAGTTCCCCGATTTCGAGCGGGTTATCCCCCGGGAAAACGAAATCGGGCTCTTCCTCCCCCGGGAGGAGTTCCTGGCGACGTTGCGGCGCTTGGAGATCACCGCCGCGAAGGAGTCCGGGGCGGTGACCCTTAAGGCCCAATCCTCCGCCGACACCCTGGAGGTGCACTCCGCCTCCCAGGAGAAGGGCATGGGGATGGAAAGGATCCGCCTGATAAAGCCACCACCCCGGGGGATCGAGATCTCCTTCAGGGCCGAATACCTCATCGATGCCCTACGACGTATGGAGTCGGAGCAAGTGGTGCTGTGGCTCTCGGCCCCGGACCGGGCGGGGCTCTTGGAGCCCGCGGGCGAGATCGCTCCCGCGGATCAGGGGTTCATTTACGTCTGCATGCCGGTGCGGCTGCTCTAGCGGGGGATTTTTTCCAATCGGCCAGGAACCTTTTGATCCCCTCGTCGGTCAGGGGATGGTCGAAGAGCTTCACGGCGACCGCGCAGGGCACTGTAGCGATGTGGGCCCCCAAGAGCGCTGCTTCCACCACGTGGCGCACATGACGGACGCTCGCCACGATGACCTCGGTCTCGAAGCCATAGTTCTCGTAGATTTGAAGGATCTGTGAAACGAGTCCCATCCCGTCTCCGGCGCGGTCGTCGACCCGGCCCAGTTGTCGGCGATCTTGGCGAGCTCCCTTATCCCTTCCACCAAAGCGGATCTTCATAGTGCGGAGTTTCACCGAAAAAAGCGGGGGTATCCAATCCCCAGGGCGGCTTTTCGTGGGCACGGGTATTTGCGGCTAAAATGTCGTTCAGGGACAGTTTTTTCGTGTGGCAAGGTTCAAAGGACATGGATCGTCTACGTACGGACATGGGGATCGCGGCGCTTCTGCGCGAGCACAGTTCAGCGAGTGCCCCTCTCACCCTGGGGGAGGCCCTGGATCTTTTGGGAGAAGGTAGTTTGGGGGCGCTGTTTGTCCTCCTTGCCCTCCCCGCGGCCCTCCCCTTGCCGGCGGCGGGCTATGCGGTGCCGTTCGGGCTGGGAATATTCGTGTTGGGGATCGAACTGATCGCGGGAAGGTCGCGCCCCTGGCTTCCGGCCCGGATATTGAAAATGAAGCTTCCCTCCCTCGATCCCGACTCCCGGGCCCTCGCGTTGCTTGAACGCATCGAGGGCCTTTTCCGGGCCCGTGGTCCCGGGCTACATGGACCTTTCCGGGCGATGGTCGGGTTGACCGCCTGTTGCCTTGGTGGGCTTATGATGATCCCGATCCCCGGCACAAACACTCTGCCCGGTGCCTGTGCTTTGGTCATGGGGATGGGGATCCTTTACCGGGATGGTTTGTGGACAGCCGCGGGGATGGTCATCGGAGCCGGGCTTCTGGGCCTCTATGGTGCTGCGGCGTTTGGGGTTCTCAAGCTCTTTCACCTCAGCGGTTGAGTTTCGGGTAACATTGGGCGATGTGGGTGTTGGGGATCGAGACGGCGGGCGACCGTGGGGGTGTTTCTCTGTGGCACGAAAGCGGGGAAGTTTATGAGTTCGTCTTTCCCGCGCGCCGCCGTCATGCCGAGAGGTTGGCCCCGGCGGTGCAGGGGCTTTTTGCGCAGAGCGGGGTCACGGGAGGTGAGCTCGGCTTGATCGCGGTGGACGTGGGGCCGGGTTCGTTCACGGGGGTTCGGATCGGGGTAGCGTTCGCCAAGGCCATGGCCCAGGCCTTGGGACTGCCTTTGGTGGGGGTACGACAGTCGGAGGCCCTGGGCCTTCCCGTGGCCCAATGGTATGGGGAGCGCGTGGCGGTGCTGATCCACGACCGCCGTGACCTCCTTTACTTCGCCTGGGCCTTTCCCGAACGGGTGACGCGGGAGGAATCCCTCTCTTTTGAGGACGCGCTCAAAAAGCTGAAAGGGATGAACGATTCGCTATGCCTCGTGGGTACCGGGGCCCTGCGGCTTCGGGAAGCTTTGGCGCGGGAGCTTTCCCGCGCTTATATTTTGGGCGACGCGTGGGCCTATCCCAGGGCGGCCACCGTTGCGTGCCTAGGATACAGGCGGTTCCGACAGGGGGGGGAATTCGACCCCAAGGCGTTGGAGCCCAACTACGTGCAACCGCCGCTGGCCAAGGAGGGAAGTTATGGGCAGAAGATGTGAGATCTGCGGCAAAAAACCTGATTACGGCCATTCCGTCTCCCACTCGGGCCGGAAGTCGCGCCGTATCCGTGCCCCCAACCTCCAGCGGGTGCGGGTCATCTACCAAGGCCGGCGCCGCCGGATGTGGGTCTGCACCCGGTGCATCAAGGCGGGAAAGGTTCTAAAGGGGTGAGGAACCTGGGGAGGGATTTGTCCGAGCCCGTGGATGGATTGCGGGGATCCGCGACCTCGGTTGCCTGCCGCCATCCCGGAGATGGCGAGGCGGGCTTTTTTATTTGCCTCGGGCGTCTCGCAAAAGGAAGGGATGGGAAGGGAACGTGACTTGAAGATCGGGGACCTGGTGGAAGGCACGGTGGTGGAGACAGCGGACCGGGGTGCCGTGGTTCGCTGGGATACGGGGGAAGGCTTCCTCCCGCGGGAGGAGGCAGGGGATGAACTCCGCGTAGGGCAGCGATTTCTGCTCAAGGTCGTCGCCTCGGACGGAGAGGGCATGCCGATATTGTCCCAGCTTCAGGTAACGGAGGCGGATCGGGACCTATACGAACTCCAACGGGAAGCGGAAAGGGTGCGGCGTTTTCTCAGGGAGAAGCGGCTTTCCCTGCCCAAGTCGGGAGGCCGTCCCCGGGAGGTTCCGGTGGAGGAAAGGCTGGCCCGCTGGATCTCCGAAGCAGAACGGGCGCTGGAGCGCCTCAGGCGTAAGAGGAGTCGGTCTGGGCTTCGCGGATAGGGAGGGAGGATGCCGAAGGGGATCGTGGTGGTGGACAAAGAGCGGTGTAAGGGGTGTGGCCTCTGTATCGAGGCTTGCCCGTTCGGGGTGCTCGGCTTCTCGTCCGAGTACAACTCCTCCGGCTACCGGGTGGTGTACATGGAGCACCCGGACAAGTGCACCGGCTGCGCCATCTGCGCCAACGTGTGTCCTGATGTGGCCTTAGAGGTCTACCGGCAGGAGCCAACGAAGGAGGCGGCATGAGCAGGGTCCTTATGCGGGGGAACGAGGCCATCGCCGAGGCCGCCATCCGCTCCGGCCTCAAATGCTACTTCTGCTACCCCATCACCCCCCAAGGGGAGTTGGTGGAATACATGGCCAGGGAGCTTCCCAAACGGGGCGGGGTCTTCCTGCAAGCGGAATCGGAGGTGGCGGCGATAAACATGGTCTACGGGGCCGCCGCCGCGGGGGTGCGCGCCATGACATCCTCCTCCTCCCCGGGGATAAGCCTGAAACAAGAAGGGATCTCCTACATCGCCATGGCCCGGCTTCCGTGTGTGATCGTGAACATGATGCGGGGGGGACCCGGGTTGGGGAACATCGCCCCCGCTCAAGGGGATTACTTCCAGGCCACGAAGGGAGGGGGTCATGGCGATTACCACCTGATCGTCCTCGCTCCTTCCACCGTCCCCGAGGCGGCGGAGCTTGTGCGGTTGGCGTTCGAGCTCTCCGATCGGTATCGCGTCCCGGCCATGATCCTCGCCGACGGGATGATCGGCCAGATGATGGAGCCGGTGGAGCTCCCCGAGCCGGTGGAGCCGGAGGACATCCCGGAGCGGCCCTGGGCGGTGACCGGTGCCAAAGGACGTCCCAAGAACGTGATCACCTCCTTCGACCTGGAACCCGAGGGCCTCAAGGAGATGAGCCTCGCCCTCCAGGAGACCTACCGCGAGATCGAACGGAACGAGGTCCGGTGGGAGGAGGTGGAAACCGAGGACGCCGAGCTCCTGATCGTTGCCTACGGCACCATGGGGCGGATCGCGAAGACGGTGGTGAGATTGGCCCGGCAGGAGGGCATCAAGGTGGGCCTTTTGCGTCCCATCACCCTTTGGCCTTTCCCGTACGAGCCGGTTCGTGAGCTGGCGGAAAGGGTGAGGACCGTGCTCACGGTGGAGCTCTCGGCGGGCCAGATGTGGGAGGATGTACGGCTGGCGGTAGAGGGGAGGGCGGAGACGCCCTTCTACGGCGAGCTTGGGGGGGTGGTCCCATCCCCCAAGCGGATCCTGGAAGAGGTGAGGAAATATGTCGGTTGAAGCAGCGATACCCGAAGGGTACGTGAAGGTATTCTCAAAGCCCAAGGCTTTGAGCGATGCGAAGTACACCTATTGTCCCGGGTGTCACCACGGGATCATCACCCGGCTTGTGGCCGAGGCCATAGACGAGCTGGGGATCCTGGAGCGGACGGTGGGGATCTCACCCGTGGGCTGTGCGGTCTTCCTTGACCGCTTCTTCAACTGCGATTTCGTGCAGGCGGCCCACGGAAGGGCGTGCGCGGTGGCCACGGGGATAAAGCGGGCCCGGCCGGACCTCGTGGTGTTCACCTATCAGGGGGACGGGGACCTCGCGGCCATCGGGGCCGCGGAGACGGTCCATGCCGCCAATCGGGGCGAGAACATCACTGTCATCTTCGTCAACAACGGGGTCTACGGGATGACGGGGGGAGAGATGGCCCCCACCACCTTGCCGGGCCAGCGGACCACCACCACCCCGTTGGGGCGGGAGCCACGGTTGCACGGATACCCGTTGAAGATCTCCGAGATGCTGGCTCAACTGGAGGGACCCGCGTATATAACCCGTCAAGCGGTGTTCGACTACAGGCACATCGTCAGGGCCAAACAGGCGATCCTGAAGGCGTTCCGGAACCAGCTGGAGGGAAAGGGCTTTTCCCTGGTGGAGATCCTCTCCACCTGTCCCACCAACTGGCGGATGACCCCGGTGGAGGCGGGGCGGTGGGTGGCGGAGCACGTGGTGAAAGTTTATCCGTTGGGGGATCTGAAGGACGTGGGGTGAGCGATGGAAAAGGCGGTAATCTTCGCGGGTTTCGGCGGACAGGGGATCCTGCTTGCGGGGAAGATCCTAGCTCGGGCGGGGATGAATCGGGGGTTGGAGGTCACCTGGCTTCCCTCATATGGGCCGGAAATGCGGGGGGGTACGGCCAACTGCACGGTGGTAGTGGCCGACTCCCCAATAGGTTCCCCGGTGGTGGACAACCCCGAGGCCCTGGTGGCCATGAACGCTCCCTCGTTGGACAGGTTCGAGGGCCGGGTGGCGGCGGGGGGCGTAATCGTGGTGAACAGCTCCCTGGTTAAGCGGGCCGTGAAGCGGCACGATGTGCGAGCCGTCCCGGTTCCCGCCAACGACATCGCCGCCGAACTCGGAAACCCGAGGGTGCTAAACATGGTGGCCCTAGGGGCATTGGTTCGGGGGCTGGACGTGTTGCCGCTTGAAGCCGTAGAAGAGGCGATGGAGGAGGAGCTCCGCGGGCGGGGACGGGATAAGCTGATCGAGCTGAACCGGAGGGCTCTACGGCGGGGCTTTTCGGAGGCGGAAAAATATCTTGCGTGATGGGTGATGAGTGATGGGTGACGGGTGGTGGCGCGGAACGCATCACTCATTACCGATCACCCATCACTGCTGATGGGGGAGTACGTATTTCGCGGGCGGCTCATCTCGGTCCGTGTGGAGGAAACGGAACGGGGTCCTCGGGAGGTCGTGGAGCATCCAGGAGCGGTGGCGATCCTCGCCCTGAACGAAAGGGGCGAGGTGCTTCTCGTGCGCCAGCACCGGTATGGGGCGGGACGGGCATTGTGGGAGATCCCCGCGGGGACGTTGGAGCCCGGGGAAAGTCCGCTCAGGTGTGCCCAGCGGGAGCTTTGGGAGGAGACGGGACTCCGGGCGCGGAGGTGGCGGAAGCTGGGGACCTTCTACACCTCGCCCGGCATCCTTAACGAGCTCATGCATCTTTTCCTCGCCGAGGGGCTGGAGGGAGATCTCGAACCCCAGCTGAAGGGTGAAATCGCGGAGCTTTGCTTCCGCGATCCCCGGGATGTCTTGGAGGAAGCAGCCCAGGGGGAACCGGGGGATGGCAAGACCCTCGCTGCGCTGGCGTTTCTCCTTTCCCGCTTCGGAGGGGGCAAAGGATCCACGTCCCTGTCCCTTTTCGAGGATCTCAGGTGATCTTTTTCCTTCCGTAGCGTAAACGTTTAAAATCCCTTCGGGAGGCCAGGATGGGAGAGCTTTTGTTGGGAATAGACGTGGGAACTCAGGTGACCAAAGGGGCACTGGTCCGCCCCACGGGAGAGGTGGTGGCACAAGCGTCCCGGGAATATGGGGTGCTGCATCCCAAGCCCCTCTGGGCGGAACAATGGCCGGATGTGTGGCTTGAGGCGGCCTGCGCGGTGATCCGCGAACTCGTCTCGGCGATCGATCCTGGGGCAGTGGCCGGAGTATGTATCAGCGGGCTTTACGGGGGAAGCGGGATCCCTTTAGACGAGAAGATGCGCCCCGTACGCCCCTGCTTGATCTGGATGGACCGGCGGGCAACGGCCGAGGTCCGCTGGATTAGGGAAAACGTGGATTTGGATCGCCTGTTCGCCGCCACCGGGAACTGGGTCGACAGCTACTACGGCTACACCAAGATCCTGTGGATAAAAAACCATGAGCCCCACAACTGGCGAAAGATAAGGCTCTTCCTCCCCCCTAACGCCTATATCGTCTACCGGCTCACGGGGGAGGTGGCCATTGACCATTCCTCCGCCGGCAACCTAGGTGGACTCTACGACATCCGCTGCCACACCTGGTCGGAGGAGATGGCCGAGGCCCTGGGAATCCCGTTGGAGGTTATGCCCCAAAGGATCGTCCCCTCGGCGGAGGTGGCGGGGGAGGTCTCCGCAGAGGGAGCAAAACTCTCGGGCCTCCGCCCCGGGACTCCGGTCCTCGCCGGGGGGATAGATGCCCCCATGGAGACCCTGGCAGCCGGCGCTTTCTCCCGAGGGGACAACGTGGCCATGATGGGGACCTCCACCTGCTGGGGGATCATCCACCGGGGCGAGGGGTTTGCGCGGGAGCTCGTCTCCATGCCGCACGTGATCGACCCAGAAACACTCTACTACACTTGGGCAGGCTCTGCCACTTCCGGAGCCCTTGTGAGGTGGTTCCGGGACCAGCTCGGCCGAGAGGAAGTGCTGCGGGCGGAAGAGGAGGGGCGTGACCCCTACTCCATCTTGGACGAGGAGGCCGCGGTGGTTCCCCCCGGATGTGAAGGTCTCGTGGCCCTTCCCTATTTCATGGGGGAACGAGCGCCCCTGTGGGATCCAGAGGCCCGGGGCGCGTTCGTAGGGCTTACCCTCTCCCACACCAAAGCCCACCTCTTCCGGGCCCTCTTGGAGGCGGGGGCGTATTCCCTGCGGCATGCCATCGAGGCCGGTATCGGGGTGAACTTGCCCGTCGGCGAGGAAACGGTGGTGGTGGGCGGGGCGGCGAAGTCCACCCTTTGGCTTCAGATCATCGCCGATGTCACCGGGCGGCCCATCCGGGCCCTAAGGGGCGGCATTGGAGCGCCCCTGGCCGACGCGCTTTTGGTGGGGCTCGCCACGGGCCTCGTGGAGGCTCCCCGAGCGATAAAAGGGTGGATTACTTACACCGATCCGATCCACCCCGACCCGGGGAGACGGTCCGTGTACGACCGCTACTACCGCCTCTACCGCCGCCTCTACCGCCTTCTTGCGGACGCACTACACGAGCTCTCCCGCCTGTCTCAAGAGAAGACCCGGTAGGGGATGCCGAGGAGCTTCGCGAACCAGATGAGCTCCGGGACATAGTCCCCGTAGACCCCGTGGATGTGGTTCGAGTCGTATTCCGAAAGGAGTTCATCCGGGCTTACCCTCAACTTGGCGAAGGCGTGGGGCCATTCCACCTGGGTGGCGGCAGCCTTCGCCTCGGCCACATCGGGAGGTAGGTCCAGGAACTCGGCGGGGATGATAGCGAGCCAGTAGCGGCCGTTCCTCCGGGCCAGGCGAGCCAGGGTAACTTCTCCCGGGGCGGCGATGTGGCGCACCGCGGCGCCCCCGGCAGGGAAGTAGAAGCCTTGAGGGTAGAACTCCACCTTGGGGAGGTTCACATCCGGATCGCGGGAGTGGCCGGCGTAATAGGTGGCGTGGTTGCCGGAGTTGCAGAGGTCGAAGGCGCCGAGCTCAGCATCGTAGTGCCGTAAGTCGGCGAACAGAACTGGATCTCCGCTCATGTGCTTGAGGATCTCCATGGTGAGGGCTCCGTCCATGTCCGCCTCGGTGGCCGCTACCAGCGGTTCCTTCGGCCCGTTCCAGTCGTAAGGATCGTTGAGGAATGCTTCAGTGAGATCCATGGTGACGAAGTTGTCGGTTAACTCCGGCTGGGCTTTTATCCCGAGGAAATCGAGGCCGAATTCGTGCGCCATCTCCCGCACGGCGATATAGCTTTTGATCTGAAGTTTGAGCTTCTCCGGCGTCAGCTGTTTTCCATCGTAGCGGATCTTCCCCACCTTCTCGGTGAGCCAGGAGAACGCATGCTCCACCTCGTCCGCGGGGGCGAGCTCTACGCGGCGGATGATCTCCGATTGGTCGATGTGCTCTACATCGATCCCGAAGAGCTTCATCCACTGATCCGTATTGGCCACCGCGGTGTACATTCCCATGGGGCGGCCGCCGAAGAGGCCGAAGGTCTCTCCCCGGAGGCGGTTGATGGCCGAAGCGGCACGAATAAAAGCGAGCACCTTCCGCAACACTTCCCCGTCGCGGATATCCCCGAAGAGGCGGCCGTGGGGGACGCCCACCTGGTCCAGGGCTCCAGCGGAGGCCAGCATCCCCACCATCCCGGGGTACTTGGGGTTGATATTGGAGAAAAGGAGGAACGGCCCAGGGGCGAACTTGGCCGCGATGACGGCGAGGTGCGGGAAGCTCCACACCGCGAAGTTGAAGATCGTCGCCTCGCACTCCTGGTCGGCCAAGCGCTTGGCTTCGTTGCGGGCGAGCTCGGCGGTCCAAATGATCTCCTGCCCCTCTACCGGTTCCACCTCGCCGGTTTCGCGTAGGGCCTGGGCCAGGCGCTGTTGAAATTCTAGGTTTATCGGCTCCACCTCCCGGTGCACCGACTCCCGTCCATCGGAGAAGGTCAGGATCCCCACCTTGCGCTTTTCCATCTCTCCGCCTCCTTTCTAACCTGTGAACTCCGCCTCGGTAAGCCGAACGTGCTTGATGGCCTCCCTCCGGTAGGTGTAAACTATATAGATGGCGCCTTCGCTATCCTGGATCACAGCGGGGTAGCTGTACTCCCCATCCCCCTCCTCGAGCACGATCCGGTGGGGCCATGACTGCCCCTCATCGGGGGAGAGGGTAGCCACCAAGGGCGTACGGGGCCCCCAGACCTCGAACCCGGTGGGCATCCGCTGGGGCCAAGCCGGATGGAGCTTTTTTGGTTTCAGAAGGGGTACGGTGGGATTGTATACCAGGACGAGCTTTCCTGACCGCAGCCGCACCATGTCGATCCCGCTGTTGGGGTTGGGGAGGGATGTAGGTTCTGGGCATGTCCAGGTAACACCGTTGTCATCGGAATAACTCACGAAGATCTTCCCCTCCTGGCTCCGCATATAAGCCATGATCTTCCCGTCCGAAAGCCTCACAACTGTAGGTTGGATTAGCCGGGCCCCGGCGGCGCGGCCGAGGTCTCCCACTACCTCCCAGGTCTCCCCCCCGTCCTCACTTCGCAGGAAGGCCGCGCTCCACGTGGCCTCCCACTCCACGGGAAGGAGGACGAATTTCCCTTCTACCAAGGGTTTGTTCTTTCCCAAGAGCCCTTTCCGCTCCACCAACAACTCGAGGTCGGTCCAGGTCCGGCCACCGTCATATGAGCGCTTGAGGAAAAGATACGTTCCACCACTGCACCACCGTTTGCCGTAGTTCACCGGGGCAACAAGCCACACTGCACCATCCGGTCCCAAAAACACCCGGGGGTTTACCGTAGCCCGCCGGGCCACGTGGACCCAGACCTCCGGTTCGGACCACCGACCGAGCCGCCGGTCATAATATGCTCCTAAGATCACCTGGTCGGGGCTTCCCTCATACTCCCCAGCATAGAAGGAGAGGAGCAAGTTCCCCTCGGGAAGCTCACAGATGCTCGGAGCATGGCAGCTCGGAAATTCCCTTGGGGGTCGAATCAGGCCCACGACCTCCATGACTATCCTTTCACCCCCGAGCCGGCCAGGGTGAACCCCCGGATTATCTGGCGCCGCAAAAGGAGGAACACCATCAAAGAGGGGAGCGACGCCATGAAGGCCCCGGCGAGGATCAGGCCGTAGTCGATCTCGAAGGCCCCTTGTAGGATCTTAAGGCCGACGGGGAGGGTCACCATTTGTGGCTTGCGCAAGCAAATCATAGACCAGAAGAACTCGTTCCAGGCATAGTTGAAGATGTAGACGCTGAACGCGGCGAGCACCGGCTTGGAAAGAGGGAGGATCACCCGCAGCAGCACCCCCAAACTAGAACACCCGTCGATGCGTGCGGCGTCCTCCAGGTCCCTGGGTATATTGATGAAGAACTGCCGCAAGAGGAACACCCCGATGGGCATGGCGATCATGGGGAGTGCCACCCCTTGATAGGTGTTCAGGAACTTGAATTTCGTCATCATGAAGAAAAGCGGGATGATATTTACCTGCCAGGGGAGCAACATGAAAACGAGCAGGAACATGAACACAGCATCCCTGCCCTTCCAATGGAGTCTGGAAAACGAAAACGCTGCTGGTACCGATACGACAAGGGATCCCAGGGTAACAAAGCTCGCCACGATGAGGCTGTTTAAGAGCCACCGCGCAAACGGCCACTCCGCGAACAGTCTTTCCACGTGCTCCGTGGTGAAGTGGGAGGGGATCCATTTCGGGGGGATGCTGAAAATGTCCCGAGTGGGCTTGAACGCCGTGTCAGCCATCCACAGGATGGGGATTATCCACAAAAAGGCTACCCCATAAAGCACGAGATACGGTCCGTAGCGTTTTATCCACTTCATTGCAGCTCCGATTTGAGACCCAGGATCCTCACCCCCAACAGGGTGATGACCAGGATGAGAAAGAGCAACACCACCCCCGAAGCGGCGGCTTTGCCGATGTCGAAGTAATCGAAGCCCACGCGGTAAAGGTAAAGCGCCAACACCTCGGAGGCCCATCCCGGTCCCCCCTCGGTCATAATCAGCACCTGGCCGAAGGTGCGGAAGGCGGAGATGGTGGTCAATACCAACGCGAACAGGAGCGAAGGTTTGATTAGCGGCAGGATCAGGTGAACCAGCTTGTGGTAGGGCCGGGCTCCATCGATCTCCGCCGACTCGAAGAGCTCCACGGGGATCTCCTCCAACCCGGCCTGAAAGACGAGCATGCGGTACCCCGCGAGCCACCAGGCAGTGGCGACAGCTATGGCCGGCAGGGCCCAGGCCGGCTCGGTAAGGAACACCGGCGCCGAGGGGAAAATGGAGTTCAAGTAATGTTGGAATAATCCCACGTCCCGCTCCAACAGCCATTTCCACACGATGGCCACGATGGAAACGTTAAGGAGGTAGGGGAAGAAAAGGCTCGCCTGTACCACCACGATCCCCCGCCGCTTGCGACCCCAACCCCACACCATCAGTGCAAAGACAAATCCCAAGCCCAAAATCAGGGGTATCGTCATCCCCGCGAACTTGAAGGTGTTGACCACGGCGTTCCAGAAGCGCGGCTCGCGGAAGAGCTCGAGGTAATTAGCCAATCCCACGAACTTCGATCCCCTCAAGGGGTCCCAATCGAACAGGCTGATGTAGATCCCATAGACCACAGGCCACGCCAGGAAAACCGCCCACAAGGCCATATAAGGCAGGGCGAAGAGGAAGCCCTCAACTCCTGGATGCCTGTAGAAGAACCTTCCAATCCGGTTTCTCATCTTGGAAAAAGGGGCGGGGATGGTTCCCCGCCCCTTCAACCCCATCTGCAACTTAGCCTCCCTGGAGGATCTTGTTGCACTCCTCCTCGGCCTTGGCCAGGGCCTCCTGGGGGCTAATAACCCCGTTGACCGCCAGCTCGATCTGGGCTTGAATGGCGTGCTCAAGCTCTGAGCCCTTAGGATGATTGATGGGATAGTGGACGAGTCCCTTCTGGGCCATCTCGTTCAGCCACTTGCCGGAGCGGATCCAGTATTCGGACGCCAGGAGCTCGGTGTTCTCCGCCGCGGGCTTGTAAGCGGTGATGTGACCTCCATACATGGTCCAGATGTAGGAGTGTTCGGAGATGAACTTGATGACCTCCATGGCCGCGAGGTAAACCTCCCTGGGAGTACCTTTGGGCTGGAGCGGGATCACCAATTGGTGACTGTTGCCCCAGGTGTAAGGGGTACCGAAGAAGTTGGGCATGGGGGCGTAACCCCAGTTGACCCCGCTTTTCGCGGCCGTCCCGTAGAACCAGTTGCCCGCCACCAGCATCCCAAGTTTGCCGGCGGCGAACTGGTTATAGCCGTTGCTCCCCGGCTCATTCCAGCCGAAATCGTTGAAGATGTCCACCAGGAACTGGAGGGCCAAGAGGCCCTTAGGGTTGTTAAAGGTGGCGTGGATGTAGTCCTCGTCGAAGAGCTGACCCCCCATCTGCCAGAAGAACACGTACCAGGCGCGGCGGAGCTTCCGGGGGAGGGCGTCTTCGGCGGGATGGAACGCGTAGTAACCGGCTGCCTTGATTCGCTCACAGGCGTCGATGAACTCGGCCAGGGTCCGCGGCGGCTTCTTTGGATCCAGCCCCACCTCAGCGAAGATGTCCTTGTTGTACCACAGGCCCCAGCCGTGGGTGTCCAAGGGGATCAGATAGTGCCGACCCTCAATTTCGCCGGCAGCCCAGGCGGCGTCCACGTACTTGGCCGGATCGATCCCCGCCATCTCGATGAGGTCACCCACCGGCGAAGCGTTGAGGGGGGTGAGGTAGTCGGCCATCTCCACGAGCTTGTTGGTATGGCAGATTCCGATCTGGGGCGGGGTGCCGGCCAGGACCGAGAGCCTGAGCTCGGCGTAGTACTGGGCCCAGCGCCCTTGGATAAGCTCCACCTCGATTTTTCCTTTGTATTCTTCGTTGAACATCTCGATGATCTTCTCCATTGCCTTGGCGTCGGCCTCATGGAACAAGGTGTTGAAGGTGAGCTTGATCGGCTCCGCCGTCGCCCACACCCCAAGGATCAACCCGATGACCAGTGCCCACAGAAAGCTCTTGCGCATGCGTACTTACCTCCTTTGTGTAGTTGGTTTCGAAAAAAAGGACTCGCTCCAGTTCTCACCTCCCTTCGCCATGATCTTGGCTTCCGCCCGCTGAACCTCGCGGAGATTCCGCTCGAGTTCCCGAATTTCGTCCTGCGACAGATCTCGTAGCGGGGGCAGGGGCTCCCCCACCGGGATTCCCAGGATCTCCAGGCCGCGTTTCACGTACGCCAACGGGGAGGCCCCGTGACACACGTCGCAGAGCCGCCAAACCAGCCGTTGAATCTCACAGGCCCGCGGTAGATCGCCCCTGGCGCTGGCGCTGTAGAGCTCCACATATAGCGAGGGGAACAGGTTAGCCAGACCGGAAACCAGGCCCGCTGCCCCCATGAGGAGGAGGGGATAGATCATCTCGTCATTTCCCACGAACACCGCAAGTCCCTCAGCCACCGCGAGGTATCCCCGCCAACCCTCCCAATCTGAGCGGCTCACCTTGGCGCCGACCACGTTGGCGTGGGAGTCATGTAGCCGCGCCAGGAGCGCCCCCCCAAGCGGATTGCGGGTGGTGGAGGGGATGTCGTAGAGGAGCAAGGGATAATCCCCCACCGCGTCCGCGAGGTAAGCGTAATGGGAGAAGAGCTCTTCGCCCTCCAGGCGGTAGCGGGTGGGGGGAGCGACGGCCACCGCCACCGCCCCGGTATCCCGCGCATGGCGGGCGAGCTCCGCGGCCAACCGCGGGATATCGTGTCCCGCGTGGACGATGACCGGAAGCCTCCCCCGCGATCGCGCGACCACCGCCTCGGCGAAGGCCATCCGCTCCTCGGGGGAGAGGAGGGTGCCCTCACCGGTGGTGCCCAGGATAAAGAGGCCGCTGACCCCAGCGGCCACGAACCTCTCGATCAGGGCGTCGATGGCCTCTTCCAGGATTCCCCGGCGGCGATGCCACGGGGTGACCATCGCCACCCAGACGCCGCCCGCCCAATGTCCCCGGCTCACGTGCTCCCCCTCACGATCAGGTCCACGGGCACCCGGATCTCGCGGGGCTCGTCCCGGCGGCCACCCAGCCGTTCCAGCAGGAGCTTCACAGCCCGGTTCCCGATCTCGTACGGGCGCTGGGTTACCACCGTGAGCGGGGGTTGGGCCATCTCGGCCCATTCCAGATCGTCGAAGCCAATGACGGCCATCCCCCGGGGGATCCGGATCCCCGCAGCGAACAGGGCCTTGAGCACTCCCAGCGTCATCAGGTTGTTGGTGCTGAAGATGGCGGTGGGGGGACGGCGACGGGCGAGGAGCTCCCGCGTACAGCGGTACCCCCCGCTCGCCCTATATTCCCCGAACACCACGAGCTCACGGTCCTCCTCGATGCCCGCCTCCTCCAGGGCCGTGCGATAGCCCGCGTATCGTTCCTCGGTAGTAGTGGCACCAGGGATCCCCAAGACGACCCCAATGCGCTCGTGTCCCCGTTCGATCAAGTGATTGGTAGCGAGGTAGGCCCCTCGGAAGTTGTCCGAGAGGACCGCGTCCGCCTCGATACCTTTGGCCTTACGGTCGACGAACACGAAGGGCATGCCGCTTTGGGAAAGTTCCCGTACGGCGGGGCTGGCGCCGTCACGCACTGGGGCGATGAGGAGACCATCCATGCGTCTCCGCCGCAGCATGTTGACGTAGAGGTCTTCTTTGCCAAGGTCCTCGTCGGAGTTACAGACGATGAGGGAGTAACCGGCTTCGATGGCGGCATCCTCGGCCCCCCGCACCAGGGTAGCGAAGAAGGGATTGGTGATGTCGGAGACAACGACCCCGATCACGTGGGTGACGCGGGTGCGGAGGGAACGGGCGACGGCGTTGGGGTAATAATCGAGTTCCTTGATGGCCTTCCACACCTTGGCGGCCGTCTCGGGCGACACAGGACGGGTCCCGTTGATCACGTGGGACACCGTCGCCACCGAGACACCTGCCAGCCGGGCCACATCTTTGATGGTCGCCATGTTAAACGTTTACCGTAAACGATTATATAACCGGCCCGGGGGGACGTCAACGGGCAGAGAGTTTGTCTTACTAATCGAGGAGCCGAGGGAAGAGAGCCCTGAGGGTCCAAGGTAAAGGCAAAGAGAGGGTAAGGAACACCCGCAGGTTGTAGGCCACCGCCTCCAAGAGGGCCCGCTTCTGGGCCATAAGGGACGAGGTCTCCTGAAGGAAACCGCAAGCCAGCGGGGACCCCCTGTTCGAAACCAGCGCTCCGGAAAATATCTCATCAGGCAGCAAAGGCGACTGTGCCCCCGCACGACCCGCACCTCCCTTTCCCTCCGCCACCTGAGCTTCTGGCTCTTAGATCGACAAGGAAGGCCGGTGGAGTCCAGGATCAACAGGGCCGTTTCCCCTTTGGGGAGAAAGGGCAACAACCTCTTTTTAAGCTGTGCCTGCAGGTCTTTTAGCTCTTGAATGCTCACCCTTTTGGCGAACCGATGGAGGG
>JAGGWU010000058.1 GCA_021163465.1 Candidatus Bipolaricaulota bacterium | reverse complement strand
TCACCATCCCCCGGTCCGTCAACCGTGATTCCGACAAAACTTTGGTTCCATTATAGGCCTTTCGGAAGTCATTGCGTCCATTCCCCGCCGGACAATCGTCCGCCTAATTCAGGCCCCACGGCTTCGTTTAATCCGACGCCCATCGCCATAAGGCCGGCCTGTGTTGCCTCGAGGCTGAACATAAAGGTTGCGGCAGGAAATAGGTTCCGTGCGCACGGAGGTGAAGGCCCTTTATCGCATAACCCTTTCGGACCTCACCCGAGGGAACCGCGCGTTGAGGAGGATCTCCCAAATCATCTCAAGGATCGCCCCACGGTCGTAGGGTGGGGGAGGCTCGGGGAACATCCCGGGATTTGCGGTGTGGATGACAAAGGTCAAAGATACCCACTTCCCCTCTTCCAAAGCGGCGGCGAAGCGGAAAGCTTCATAGCGGGAGCCCGCCGCGCCCTCGAGCCAGCGATGGAGAAGGAACTGCCGGTCCCCGACCCATACCGGCCGCCCTCGGGGAATCCGACCGATCCCGCCCTCGAGCAACAGGAAGAGCTCCACCAGGAGCGTCCCCGCCGGGATCGGGAGCTCCACCCTGGTGATCCCCTCCGCGTACGGCACCACCGCGCACCCCGGCGGAAGGAAAAGGGCGCTCCCGTGGGGCCCCGGGATCTCGGTCCAGGCCGCCCCCACAGCAGGCAACGAAAGCACGATAATCACCACCGCCCAAAGGCCACGCATCGCGCCAACACTGAAGCCCGGAAAGCGGAAAAAACAAGGACGATGGTCACCTCCCCATCGCCCGTTTCGCCCTAAAATCCCTGTGGTGGTCTCGGATGTGGAACCGAGTCCTTGTAGTCGCTTTGGCCACAGCGCTTTGGGCAGGGGCCCTGCAAGCCGGTTGGATGGTGGGGGAAGCCCCTTGCTGCTATGTGGTTTATCCCGCAGCGGAGGAGTCCCCTTTGGCCAAGGTCCAAGGGATTTACGAGGCCGTGATCGACCTTTGGCTTCCCCCTGGTACCTCCCTCGCGGAGCTTTCCGCCCAATGGAGGACGAACGTCTCCCCGGAACTCCTCCCGCCGGCCCCGGAGAGGGTGCTCGTGGTGCTCTACGATGACTTCGAGGAGTACTGGCGTGATGTGCATCACTTCGGCGTCGCCGGGCTCTTTTACTACACGGTCCCCGACGATGCGCTCGAGGATCCACTGCGGGAGCTCGCACAACGGGAGCCCGAGGCGACGACGTTGGGTTGTGTTGCCGCGTGTTGTCTATCCACACGCTGGGAAGCGACCCTCGCCCATGAGCTCACCCACCTGATCCAAAGCCTTGTGGGCTTTGAGGTCCCGGAACTCGGCCTGGACCCCAACGTGCTGGTGGAGGGGATGGCCCGTTGGACCGAGCACGCCCTCGGCCTCCGGGAGCCGGTGGAGCGAGAGCTCGAGCGGGAGATGGCGGCCATCTGGGTCCGGGAAGCCGATAACCTTTCCACCGTGCCCGTTTTCGTCGTCTACGAGCTTGGCGCCACCTTGGTGGAGGCCCTGGCCGAACGCCTCCCTCCCCCGGCGGTCCTGGGGCTCTTCTCATGGGGGCCGGATGCCGCCTCGCGGGAGGTTTTCCTCGCGACCTTCCGCGAAGCCTACGGCGCAGGATGGGATACGTTCGTGAAGGAGTGGCTTACGGGGCTGAGGGAGGTCGAGATTTCCCCTCAAGGGGAACTCCTCTACGAATTCCGGCGCCGGGGCATCATGCTCAGGGCGAGCTTCCTCTGGCCCCTGCTTCCCCTCGAGGAACGGGAGAAGCTTTTGCAGCTGAACACGGCCTTTTACACCGGCTCCGCCGCGGCCGAGGACCTCGAGAGGATAGAGGAGATCCTGGCCGGCGCGTGGGCGGAACCCACGGAGGAGGTTCTTTTCGCGTTGGAACAAAGACAGAGCTCGCTGAAACATTGGGCCCGCCTTATCTCCGGCCCCGCGGCCGCGGCGGAGGTCACCCGACTGAACCTCGTGCGCCTGTCCGCGTCTCCGCAAGAGTACCTGCGGGCGTTCGTGGACGTGGTGAACCGTCTCCTCGTCTTCCAAGTCCCGGGCCCGCTCGCGGTCCCGACCCAATAAAATTGGGAAAAACCTGTGGAGGAGGTGGCCATGGAACTGAAGGTGGTCCCGATCGAGAAGCCCGCCGAGGTAAATGTGATCTTAGGGCAGTCCCATTTCATCAAAACGGTAGAGGACATCCACGAGGCCATCGTGACCCAAGTCCCGGGGGCCAAGTTCGGCCTGGCGTTCTGCGAGGCCTCGGGGAAGGCCCTGGTGCGCTGGTCCGGCACCGACGAGGAGATGATCGAGCTCGCCAAGAAGAACGCCCTGGCCCTTTCCGCCGGCCACGTTTTCATCCTTTTCCTGCGCGACTTCTATCCCATCAACGTCCTGAACGCCCTCAAAGAGGTGCCCGAGGTATGCCGGATCTTCTGCGCCACCTCCAACCCCCTCCAGGTGGTCGTGGCCGAGACGGAACAGGGAAGAGGGGTCCTGGGCGTCATCGACGGGGTGAAGACGAAGGGCATCGAGACCGAGGAGGATATCCGTGAACGCAAGGAGCTTTTGCGCAAGTTCGGCTACAAGCTTTAGCACCGATCGAGGGGGCCTTCGAGCAGATCGATCGACGTTTGGGTCGGGTAGAGGCCGAGCTCGTCTCGCCGAGAAGGGAGCTTCACCGGCAAATCTCCGCCGTACGAGAGGAGCTAAAGGGGGAGATAAACTCCGTGAGGGAGGACGTGCGTTCCCTGTATCGCATGACCCTCTCGGTTCTCATCCCCATGTGGGTCACCCCCGTGGGGGCCATCATTGGCATCGCCCTCACCCACTGATTTTTATGCCCCGCAATGTTCTAGATGAGCCATCGTGGCCTCGCCCTCGGTTAAAGATCACATGGGGACCCTGAGTACGGGCTTCCAACAGGACAAAGCTATCTACTTGTTACCCGTTGCAGTTTCTCGTCGAAGGTAACCAATGGGATCTTCAAGGTGCGTGCGAGGTAGAGATAGGCAGCGTCATAAGTGGTAAGCCCTCTTTTAAGGCGAGCTTCAGGACAGCGAGGTGATCCACCTCTGTCCAGTGGATGTCCAGCGCCAGCCCCACTTCCAGGGAGGCCCTGATCTTTTCCAAAAGCTCCGGATGCTTTAGCGCTTTCTTCCGGGCGATGCTTGTGAGCTCGTAGGCAAGAAGGGGCGGCGCATAGAGGTCACAGCCCTTAAGGAGGGAAAAAGCCTCCTCTGCCCTTGGCTCCCCAAAGAGGAGAGCGCCTAGGACCGAAGCATCCACCACCTTAGCGGCCATCCCGGTCGGCCCTCACGAAGGCGGCCGCTTCGTCTGGGGTGAAAAGCCCTAGCGCTTTCAACCTTTCGTAAGCCTCCTCGATCGATAGGGGCCGCGGCTTCAACGCCTCCTCGAGCAGGGCAAGGATTTCCTTCTGGAGGGATCTATGGTTCCTCTTCGCCCTCTCCTTGAGGAGCCTCACAAGCTCATCCGGCACGTCCTTTAAGGTGATGTTGACGGGCACCTTCCTCCTCCTTGAACACCTTTCGGCACCATTTTATCACCTCCACGTGATCCCGGCTCGTCCAGGCACTCGAGGAGGGTGGTGCGGGAGATCCCCAGGATCTGGGCCACCCGGTGGTGATCCTTGGGTCGATCTCCTTGCGGGGCCGGTGGCAGATCTTGCCCTGCCTTTCCGCGAACCCCTTCCAGCTTTGGTCCGCTCGAGAAGTGATGTCCTTTCGTACTCGGCGATCGCTGATCTCCGCGTGGTGAGAGAGCCCGCGACACATCACTTAAAGCTTATGGCGAAGCCCCGCAGGAGGTGCCGCTGGACATAGCCGGAGAGGATGAGGATCGGCAGGGAGGACATGATCCCGATGGCCATGCACACCATGCGTGGCCGTGGATCGAGCTGAAACTTTGCCTTGTCAGCCGCCGAAGAACTCGGGGGCCCGGGCCTTGACCTTCTCGGAGAGGTCGATTACCTGCCCTGGGTCCACGAACAGAAGGTCTTTCCGTTGTACCACCAGGGCGATCCCCTCCTCCTCCGCTACCTCCCCGGCCAACTTCGCCAACCCCGAGGTGAGGGTCTGGGAGAGGAGCTGCTCCAACTGCTGGAACACCACCTGGAGTTGCTGGTACTGCTGGAAGAAGCCCTGGAGTTCCTCCTCCTTCACCCCCGCCTCGGCCTTCTCCTCCAGTTCGGCAACCTCCTCCTCCAGGGGCTCCAGCTTCCGCTCCAGCTCCTCCAGCACCCCGGCCACTTCCCCGAACGATGCCTTGAGCTTCCGCAAGAGGGACAGGCTCCAGTCCACCTGCAGCCTAAGCCCCTCCACCTCCAACTTCACGAGCTCCTTGGTGTAGGTCTCCTCGTCCACCTTCCCCTCGTCATAGGCCTTCCGGAGATCGTCGAGCTTGGCGGAGTAGGCTTCCTGGGCGGAGGCCCGGGGGGCGAAGATCTCCTCGAGCAGGGCCTCAAGGTCCACATAGGCGATCCTGAGGGACGTCCCAGGAGCCGGTTGGAGGGCCGCCGCGGTCGCCTCCCCCTCCTCCTTCAGGCGGGTCACTTCCTTTCCCAACGTCGCCACCGTCTCCTCCAGGGAAGCGATCCGGTCGGGAAGGTCCTCGAGGGAGGCCAAGGCCTTCTTCACCCCGGCCACATGGTCGGTGAGGGCGTCGAGATCTTCCCGCAGGAGATTTATATCGTCCTCGGGGTAAGAGAGCTTGGCCCCGATAAAGCCTCCCGCGAAACCCAACCCCAAAACCAAAACCACAAGGAAAACCCTCTTCGCCATCGTTCCCTCCTGGGTGGAATATGGGGCAGGAAGGGGTAGAACGCAAGGGTTTTCGCCTCACAGCCCAAAAGGCACAACATGCAAAGCCCGGCGAGAGAAACGCGGAGCTTTACCGGAGAAGGGCAATAACCGAGACGATCACCCCTGTCTGCAACACCAAAAGCCCGATCACCCACTTTATGGTGCTGGCCTTGGCGCTCTCGATCTCCTTCCTTACCCCTTCGATCTCTTTTTGTAGCGAAAGCCTCACCTGCTCCACCTCGCCCCGTACCTGTTCGATCTCCTTCTGCAGGGCAAGCTTGACCACGTCCAGATCACCCCGGGTGGCCACGTCCCGC
Organism: Candidatus Bipolaricaulota bacterium; assembly: GCA_021163465.1. Classification (GTDB taxonomy): domain Bacteria; phylum Bipolaricaulota; class Bipolaricaulia; order Bipolaricaulales; family Bipolaricaulaceae; genus UBA3571. The sequence goes on along the minus strand of JAGGWU010000058.1, from coordinate 20,479 downwards.
AGCGGGGCGATGCGGCTTTCCAGCTCATCGATCACTTCGGAAAGGACCTTGGCTTTCTTCTCGTCGTCCTTGAAGGCCTCGTACACCTTTACCGCCAAGCTCATCGCGTTCTTATTATCGTGCCCTTTGGGGAGAGCTCCAGGGAGAGGTCCAGGGCCGGGGCGGAGTGGGTGAGGGCGCCCACCGAGATGTAGTCCACCCCGGTGGCGGCAATGGCGGCCACGTTGTCCAACGTCACGCCTCCCGAGGCCTCCAGGGGTACCCGGCCCTCTGCGATCTTTACCGCTTCGGCGATGTCTTCAACGGAAAAGTTATCGAGGAGGATCCGGTCCACCCCCAGCTTCAGGGCCTCCCGGAGCTCATCCAGGTCCTTGACCTCTACCTCGACGGGCACCCCGACCCCGGCGGCCCGCACGCGCCGCACCGCCTCGCTGATGGAACCGCAGGCGGCGATGTGATTGTCCTTGATGAGGACCATATCGTAAAGGCCCATGCGGTGGTTCCGTCCTCCCCCGCACCGCACGGCGTACTTCTCCAGCACCCGCCAGCCGGGGGTGGTCTTGCGGGTGTCCAGGATCACCGCCCGATACGGCGCCACCGCGTCCACGAACCTCGCCGTAAGGGTGGCGATCCCCGAAAGACGCGCGAGGAAATTCAAAGCGGTGCGCTCCGCGGTGAGGATGCCCCGAAGCGGCCCCTCCACCTCCGCAACCACGTCCCCCGGCTGCACCGGCTCCCCCTCCCTAACCCTGGGGCGGAAGGATACCCTCCCGTCCACGGCCCGGAAGACCTCGGCGGCCACCTGAAGGCCGCAGATCACCCCGTGGGCCTTGACGAGAATCGTCCCCTTGCCCCGGACATCGGGAGGAATAACGGCCCGGGTGGTGACATCGCCCGGCCCTACGTCCTCCCTTAGGGCCTGCTCTATAAGTCCTTTCGCTGCCCCAAGCAACTCTTCCTGTGTCATCTTCCCTCAGGCGAGCTTCGCCCGCAGCTTCGCCGAAAGATAGTCGATCCCCCAGACCAACGCGATGATGAAGAGCATCACCGTGCCCGCCTGTTTCCATAGGTTGCCGGTAAGATAGAAGAAGAGGGCCTGGCCGATGCCCCCTCCGCCCACCATCCCCACCACCGTGGCCATCCGGATGTTGATGTCCCACCGATACAGGGTGAAGGAGATGTAGGGGTTCACGATCTGGGGGATCACCGCATAGCGGAGGATCTGGAGGCGGTTGGCCCCGGTGGCGGCGATGGCCTCGATGAGCCCCGGATCTATGGATTCGAGCCTCTCGGCGTAAAGCTTGGTGAGATCGGATACCGAGTGCACAAACAGCGCCAACACCCCGGCGAACGGGGCGAGCTTCGCCCCCACCCAAACCAGGAAGAAGATGGCCCACACCACCGGCTCGATGGAGCGGATGATGCTCATCGTCACCCGGATCACGGTGTAGATGAACCGCCCCACCACTCCCCTCATCAAGTTGCGGGCAGCCAGGAACGACAACGGGACCGCAACCAATACCGCGAACGAGGTGGCGGTCATCGCCATGAACACGGTGACAACAAGCTCCCGAATCGTCTTGAGGATGATGGATGTATCCGGCGAAAAGAAGGAACGCCAGAACTTCGCCGTGGTTCCCGCTCTGGTGAAAAGGCGCACGAGATCTTCCCAGGATATCGTCACCGAGATGGCGGCGGTAAGGGCAGCCCCCATGAGCCAGGCCACATATATCCCGGTACTTGTACGCCACCAGGGCCTGGGGACCCTTCCCTCCATGGTGAACGGACGGAGCTCCAAGCCGGAGCCGCGCTCGTGCGGGGAGGGAACGAGGAGGAGGGGGAACAGCGGGAGCACGCTCACGTGCCACAAAAGCCAGTATAGGACCCTTTGCTTGAGGGTGGGCTCCCGGCCATCGGTCCGGCGGAGCTCGAGCCGCTCTACCCGGTGTCCGAAAGATCTCCCGAACGATTCCCACAGGGCAGCCGCCTCCACTACCCCCACCCCGAAGATCCACCAGGGGACCAGGGTATAGCCGATCTGGCCGGTGGAGAACCGGATGATCACATAATTCATGAGGAGCCAGAGCACGGCCACGGCCCCCATGTCCAGTACGGCAATGGAAAGCTGCTTCCTCAAGTTCCGGAAGCCGAAGTAAAAGAAATCCGCCACCGCGTCTAAACTCATCCGACGCGGCTTCCCTTTGGGGTAAACTTTAGGGTATCCCGGCGGCATCAGGTGATCCTTTCCCGGAGCCTTCCGGAGAGGTAATCCATGGCCCACACCACCGCCACAATGGTGATCACCACCGCCCCGAGCAGGGCCCATTTGCCCTCGTTCTTGTAGTAAAAAAGCATATCCCCGATCCCGCCCCCGCCCACCAACGCGATCACCGTGGACATGCGCACGTTGATGTCCCACCGGTACAAGGTAAAGGCCCAGAAGGAGGGGATGACCTGGGGGAGGATGGCATAGCGGATGACCTCCGCCCGGCTCCCCCCCGCGGCCACCACCGCCTCCACCGGGCCCGGATCGATCCCCTCCACCTGTTCCGAGTAAAGCTTCCCCAAGGCGGCTATGGTGTGCACCGTCAGGGCCATGATCCCCGCCAAAGGCGATCCCCAACGGATCCAGATCGCGAACACCACCGCCCAGAGCATGGTCTCAATGGAACGGAAGATGTTGAAAAAGCCCCGCACCACCCCGTAGACGAGCCAGCCGACGGGGCTAAACCCCATGATGTTGCGGGCCCCAAGGAAGGAGAGCGGCAATGCCACCGCTGCCCCAAGCACCGTGGCCAAAAGGGCCATGAAGATGGTGAGGACCATAAGGTCGAGGATGGAGTAGGGAAGCCCACGGAGCTCAAAAGCGGGATCGGGGACACGGAAGTACCGGAAGTCGGGGGGGAAGATCTCCGAGAGCATCTCCCGGGCCCGGGGGCTGGGGTGGATGAGGGCCTCGGGATCGATCTTCACGATGTGCCAACCCAACGCCACCGTCAGCGCCAAAAGCAGCACGGCCATGACGCCCCACTGGGTACGCCAGAAGGGCTTCCCCGCCCGGCCGCGCAAGAGCTCCTCCCTCGTCAGCGGGCGTTCCCGCTTCGGCTCAAGCTTCAGGGCCCGCTTCCCCAGGCTATAGCCGGTGAGCTCGCAGACCACCGCCATGGCCAGAGTTCCCAGGACCGCCGCGGGCCAACCCCACGGGGGAAGGGTCAGGGTGCTGTAAAAGCGCTCCAAGGGGATGCGCCACCAGTAGTCGTTCAGGAAGTACATGACCCCATAGGCCACGTACCCCCAGGACATCCAATCCAAAAACAGGGCGATAAGACGTCGCCGGAGGCGCCCCCTCTCCACCTTCGCGGGCAACATCCTCGCCATCGGGGAAGCCCTCAGCGGACCTCCACTTCCTCGGCCTCTTCTCCGTAGATCTCCTTGAACTTGCGGTCGTCGATCTCCTCGGGGAGGCCGTCGAAAACGAGCTCGCCGTCCCTGAGGGCGATGATCCGGGTGCCGTAGCGGCGGGCAAGGGAGAGGAAGTGGAGGCTCGCCAGCACCGTCACCCCATCCTCACGGTTCATCTGCTCGATGTACTGCATCACCGAGTGGGAGGTGGCCGGGTCCAGGGCCGAGACGGGCTCATCGGCCAGGAGCAATTCCGGCTGCTGCATCAGGGCCCGGGCGATCCCCACCCGCTGCTGCTGCCCGCCGGAGAGCTCGTCCGCCCGCACGTACGCCTTCTCCAGGAGCCCCACCCGCTCCAGGTTCTTGAGGGCGAGCTCCCGGTCGCTCCGGGGGAAGAGGCCGAGCAACGTCCTCCAGGTGGGGTTATAGCCCAGGCGGCCGGTGAGGACGTTGGTCATCACGGTGGCCCTCTTTATCAGGTTGAAGTGCTGGAAGATCATCCCGATCTTGCGGCGGAACTTCCTCATCTGGCGCGGGGAGAGCTTGGTGATCTCCACCCCGTCGATGAAGATCCGACCCTTGGTGGGCTCGATCAGGCGGTTGATGCACCGCAGGAGCGTGGACTTCCCCGAGCCGGAGAGGCCGATGATCACCAAGAACTCCCCCTTCTGGACCTCGAAGGACACGTCCTTTAGGGCCACCACGTGGCCCCGCTCGTAGACCTTGGTGAGGTGTTCCACCACCAAGTAAGGCTCCGCCATGGCACGGCAAATAATAAAAGACGGGGGAGGTTTTTTCTCCCCCGTCTCAAGCCCGCTTCGCGATCCGCTAAAGGCCTCCTACTTGCACCACTCGGGGTTGGGGAGGCCGACGAGCTCGCGGTAGTTGCAGTAATAGGTATCGTCGATTTCCGCCACGGACGTCCACTCGTAGAAGTTCGGGTCGGTCCAGAGCTTCTGGCCTTCGGGCGAGGCGATGTGGGCCTTGATGGCCTCCACCAGCTTGTCCTGGATCTCCTTGGGGAAGCCGGGGGAGAAGGCGATACAGTCGTTGGGCATCGGCCCTATGGTAAGGACTACCCCGATCTTCTCGGTGATCTCCCAGATGTCGCCGTAGGCGCCGATCTTGGCCGCGGCCCGGCGCAGGTCCACGCACTCGCCCCGGTACTCCTCCGGCAAGAGCTCGTTCTTCCACGGATCCCACAGCCACAGCTCGGGATCATTCCCGTACTCCCAGCGGGTGTCGCAGGCCTTCAGGCAATCCTTGGCGTAGGCGAAGCACTGGGCCTCATCGGTGCCGGCTTCCAGGCAGGACTTGAAGAGGTATAGGCAGGCGCCGTCGCAGTCCTCCGGCGGCAGGGGCGGGGAGCCATAACCGGTGCAGAAATCGCCCTGGCCCTCAAGGAGAGCGATCATGGAGTTGGTGTGGCCGCCGGACTTCACCACGCCCTTGAAGGTGATCCCGTACTTGTCGAACAGCATCTTGGGAAGCTTGTAGCCCGACGTGGAACCCTCGTCGTTGTAGATCCAAACCGTTCCCTGGAGGTCCTCCACCGATTCGAACCCCTTCTCCCGCGGCGCGTAGACCGATGCGAAGTAGTACGGGTAGCCGTACCGGACGGCCGCCAGCCGCGGGGTGGTCTCGAAGTTGGTCTCCACCGAGATCCGGGCGTACTGGTCGGTGGTGGGGACGCCCATGACGTTTCCTTCGGCGGACTTGAACGCCTCGATCAGGGCGGCATAGTCGGGCATCACCTTGGGGACGATGAAGAGCCCCGTCATCTTGGCGATGTCCGCGGCGATCTTCTGGGCGATCTCCTCGATGAGGGCCGGCTGGGTGGAGGGAGGAAAGACCCAAATAATGGGATTTTCGCGGGTCCCGAGCTCCTGGGCCAGGCCGATGAGGCCCACCGACCCCACGAGAACCAATATCAGGAACCTTTTCACGCTACCACCTCCTTGGGGTTTTCGCATGGAGATTATACGGCACACGTCCCCTCCGGAGAACGGGCGAAAAGGCGCAAAAAGCGCCCGGGGAAAGAACCTCTTCCCCGGGCGGATCCCTGAAGGTTCCCGCGTGCCCCGCCGATTCGAACGGCAGCCTGCGGGGCCGGGGGGAGGAGGCGGTCAGGGCATCTTTTCTTCCCCCGGCCCCGTGCGGGCAGGCAACCCGCCTCGGCCGGCACCACGCCCTCGGGCACGCGTGCAGTTTTTAGGCTAATAGATCATATGAGAAACAGAAGGTAAGTAGGAGGAGAAAAGTCCTCCAAATAGGGGAGATATGTCACCCCGCGGAGGGACGGGCGCTTACTCCGGAAGCCGCACCACCCGCCAGTACTCCCAGACGGTGTTCAAGAGCTTCTCGAAGTCCTCGGTGTGGGTAGGCTTCTGAAGGTACGCCGCGGCCCCGGAATCATAGGCGCGCACCATATCCTCCTCCAGTTCCGAAACCGTGAGCACCACCACCGGGATCTTGCGGAGGCGTTCGTCCCTCTTTATTTTCTCCAGCACCTCCAACCCTTGCATTCCCGGGAGCCGCAGGTCCAACAGGATCAAGTTCGGTCGCGGCGCGTTGGCGAACTTGCCCCTACGGTAAAGGAAATCCAGGGCGTCCTCCCCGGTGGTGACCCAGTGGAGTTCGCACTTGATCCCTTTCTCCTCCAGGGCCCGAATGGAACGCTCGATCAGGATGTAGTCGTGTTTGGTATCCTCCACCACAAGCACCGTTAGCTTCCTCTCAGCGGACATATTGCTCCTCCACCTTCCTTACGCGCGCCTTGGGGAGGGTGAAGTAAAAGGTGCTCCCCTCTCCCACCCGCGATTTGACCCAGATCCGCCCCCCGTGTTCCTCCACGATCCTCCTGCAGATCGCAAGGCCCGCCCCGGTGCCCTCGGACTCGGGGTCGAGCTTGTTGAAGATCCGGAAGATGGCCTCGTGGAACTCCTCCCTGATCCCGATCCCGTTGTCCCGTACGTATAAAACACAAAGCCCCTCTTGTTCCCCCTCGTATCCCACCTCGATCCGGGGAACGGGCTTATCGTTGAACTTCACCGCGTTCTGGATGAGGTTGCGGTAGACCTGGGCGATGAGGGTCTCGATCCCCGAGACCACGGGAAGCCCCGGGTCCACCACCACCTCCACCCCATCGAGGATGGCCGAGAGGTCCCGACACACCCTCCCCACCACCCTCTTCAGGTCCACCGGCTCGAACGATGAGGGCTCCACCTTGATGGTGGAGAAGCGCAACAGATCGCGGATCAGGACGATCATGTTCTCCCCCACCTCGCGGATGAGCTCCAGGTTCAAGCGCACATCCTGGGGGAGGATCCCGTCGGGATTCTGTTTCAACACCTGATCGACAAGCGAGACGATCGTTCTGGCCGGCGCCTTCAGGTCGTGGGCCACCGCCCGATCGTACTCCTTGAGGTTTCGGTTCATCTCCTCCAGGTCCTGGGTCTTGCGGCGCAGGTCCGCCTCCAGGCGCTTGAGCTGGGTGATGTCTACGTAGTGATCGATGCGTCCCCCGTTCTCGATGGGATAGGAAGAGTACTGAAGCACACGCTCCTCCCGCTGGAGGCCGGGGCGAACCTTGCACTCCACGTTCTCCACCGCCACGCCCTCGCCGTAGGCGTACCGCACCATATCCTCGAACTCGGCGCGGTTGTCGATCCGGAAAAGCAACCGCTCCAGGACCTTCCTCGCGGGGAGGCCGATACAGCTGTCGCGGGGGATGCCGAAGAACCGCTCCACCGCCTTGTTGGCCCAGATGACCTTGCCCCCGGCATCGATGAGCACCACCCCGGAGTCCATGGTATCGATGGCGGCCTCGATGAGGTAGCGGTAGCGGGCCTCCTCCTCGGCCAGCTTCCTCCGCAGTTCCATGACCTCCGAGCGGTCCAGGGCCGTCAATACCGCCCGCTTGGGGCTCAGGCGTCGGGCGTGGATCTCCACGGGGACGCTGTGCTGTCCTTCCGAGATGAACCGGAGCTCCACCCCCTGGATCCTCCCCAGGTCGAAGAGCTTGCGAAGTTCCTTGCGGAGCCGTCCGATGTCCTCGGGATGCACGTATTCGGAGAGGTGAAGGGTGTTCCGTGCCGGCCAGCCGAGGATGGTCCTGGATGCCCGGTTGCGGCGGATGACGTTCCCCTCCTCGTCCACCAGGTGCACGATGGTGGGGCTGTCATCGAAGAGGACCTCATTACATACCAGATCGAGCTTGTTTGGGGGACGAGCCCCGCTTTTGACACGGCGGCGCCACATGCCCATACCTCCTTCCACCAAGCCCACGACCCCGAAATACATCAGCCCCCCGACGGCGGGGATCCCGGGGTTTTCCCCCTGCAACAAGAGGATCGTGGCCCCAAGGGCCGCGCCCGCTCCCAGAAGCCCCCACAGCCATCCGGCGGTCGCGGCCAGGGAAACCAACACCGCGTATCCCCCTATGAGCACCCCGGGGCTCGTGGGAAGCCCTAAGGGACGGGCCAAGAGGGTGAGGAGGAAACCGGCGGCCAGGGCCACCCAGAGCAATACCTTCCCCCTTCCGATCCCCATAACGAACCGGTGGTACTTTGATGACACAAAAACCTCGGTGCAAGGACACCCGTCACCGCGAGAGGAAGAACTTGGCCCTCAGATGATGGTGGAGCTATCCACGGGAAGGGAGAAGGGCTCCACCAAGCGCTTGAGGTAATCCTCCTTCAGGATCTTTATGCGGCGGTTCTCCAGCGCGATGATCCCTCGGGATTCCAGTTCCCCTAGGGTCCGAATCGCCGTCTTGGAGGATACCCCGGCCATCTCCGCGAGCTCCCCCCGGGAAAGCTCTACCCCCAGCTTCCCCAGCGCCAAAATCAGGCGTGCCAGCCTCTCCTTGCTCGAGGCGTAGGAGCGCTCCGCGAGTTTGTTTTGGAAGGCCTTAAGCTCCAGGGACAGCCGCTCGAAGAAGCGGAAGATCACCTTGGGGTGGCGTTCGAGGAAGTAGAAGAAGTCCCCGCGTTCGATGAAGCCCACCTTGGAGGGCACCAGGGTCTTGGCGTAGGCGTTGTGCACGGTTTTATCGAAGAGGGTGGTCTCCCCCAGCATCCCCCCGGGGCCGACGATCTTGAGGATCTGGGACTTGCCCTTGGCGGACCGCTTCACCACCTTCACCGCTCCGGAAAATACAAGATAAAACCCGAAGGCCGGGGCCCCCTCCATGAAGATGAGCTCGTCCTGTCCGTAGTCGATGTGGCGGATCATGGAGGCGAGCTTCTCCAAATCGTCCTTTTTGAGATCAGCAAAGACCTTGAAATCTCTCAGCTCGATCATCCCCCCTCACCCGCACGCAGTCTAACGTGGGAGGCGATTCCAGTCAAACCTGGTGGCCTCTTGCGCACCTTGACGGGCGGGGAGGGGGGTCTATAGAATCGTCTCGATCCGCGCCGGGGTGGCGGAATTGGCAGACGCGCTGGACTCAGGATCCAGTGGGGCATAAACCCCGTGTGGGTTCGAATCCCACCCCCGGCACCAACCATGGACCTTTGGGACGCCCGCGCTGCCATCTCCCGCGGCGATTTGTCTTTGGGGGAGCTCATCGATTCCCTCTGGGAACGCATCGGTGTCCTGGAGGAGACGATCCATGCCTTCCTTTCCCTCGCCGATCCCGCCGAGCTGAAGGAGGCCGAGACCGCTTTGGCGGAAACGCCACTGCGGGGGATCCCTATCGCCGTCAAGGACAACATCTCCACCCTGGATTTCCCCACGACCTGCGGCTCGAGGTTCCTGGAGCGCTTCCGGCCCGTCTTCGATGCCACCGCGGTGGCGCGGCTCAAGGGCGCCGGAGCTCAAGTGCAGGGAAAGACGAACCTGGACGAGTTCGCCATGGGCTCCTCCACCGAACACTCCGCCTTCGGTCCGACCCGGAACCCCCACGACCCCGAGAGGGTGCCCGGGGGATCGTCCGGGGGGAGCGCGGCGGCGGTGGCGGCGGGCGAGGCCATCGCGGCCTTGGGAACGGATACGGGGGGCTCGGTAAGGCAACCCGCGGCGCTGTGCGGGGTGGTGGGGCTCAGGCCCACATATGGGCTTGTCTCGCGGTGGGGGCTGGTGGCCTTCGCCTCGTCTCTCGATCAGATCGGGCCCATCACCCGCTCGGTGCGGGACTGTGCCCTGATCCTCTCCATCATCGCCGGCCACGACCCCCGGGACTCCACCTCCCTCCCCGTGGAGCCCCGGGATTACACCCAGGACCTCGAGGGCGGGATCGAAGGTTGGAAGTTCGGGCTTCCGCGGGAATACAGGCCCAGGGAGCTCGGGCCCGAGGCCCTCGCCCTCATCGACCGCTGGGCCTCCGCCATCGAGGAGCTAGGGGGCGAGGTGGTGGAGATCTCCCTTCCCCTCACCGAGTACGCCCTGCCCACTTATTACCTCATCGCCTCCGCCGAGGCTTCCGCGAACCTCGCCCGGTTCGACGGGGTTCGCTACACCACCGTCTCCGCCGAGGGGACGACGGCCAAAGAGATGATCGCCGCCTCCCGCACCCTGGGGTTCGGGCGGGAGGTGAAGCGCAGAATAATGCTCGGGACCTTCGCCCTTTCGGCGGGCTACTACGACCGCTACTACGGCAAGGCCCAGAGGGTCAGGACCCTGATCGCCAGGGAGTTCGCCAAGGCCTTTGAGAACGTGGACATCATCTTCGGCCCCACTTCCCCCACCCCGGCGTTCAGGCTCGGGGAAAAGGAGGACCCCATCGCCATGTACCTCTCCGATGTCTTCACCCTGCCCTCGGCCCTGGCCGGGGTCCCGGCCATTTCCATCCCGGGGGGGAAGGTCGGTGGCCTTCCCTTCGGATTGCAGCTCATCGCCCCCAGGCTCGGGGAGGGGAAGCTCCTGCGGGCCGCCTATGCCTTGGAAGGATGCTTGACGTCGGAGACGAGCTCCGACGCTACTCCACTCCACCGCGGTGATCCCCAAGGCGGCATGCCGAAGGCCGGGTAGTGACCGAGAGGGAAACCGGGAGAGCGGCGAGGGCCGAAACCGTGAGAACACCTTCACCACCCCCCCATCGCCACCAAGATCCCCAGGGCGACGAAGGCCGCAGAAAGGAGCCAAAGCCTACTCACCACCACCGGCTCGGGCCAGTTGGGGCTGCGCAGAAGGTACCGCCAGCCCACCTCCCCCTCCTCCAGGTGGTGGTGGAGGGGCGACATCTTGAGGACCCGCACCCCAAAAAGCTTGAACGAGAGGACCTGGGCGATCACGGAGAGCGCCTCCACCACGAAGATCCCGGCGAAGAGGGGGAGGAAGAGGATCCCCCCCGAGGCGGTGAAGATCCCGAAGATAAGCCCCCCGAGGAACATGGAGCCCACATCGCCCATGAAGACCCGCGCCGGATATGCGTTCCACCACAGAAAACCCATGAAGAGCCCGGCCCCGAAGAGCGCCAGCGCCACAAGCTCCGGGTAGCGGAACGCCAGGGCGAGGCTTCCCAAGAGGATGGAGACCCCGCAGCCTGCCGCCAGGCCGTCCAGGCCGTCGGTGAGGTTCGCCCCGTTGGTGGTTCCCCAGAATCCCAGGAGCACCAGCAGGAAAAGCAGGGGGGCCGGGATCGCCCGAAGCCCTACTTCCAGGGAGAAAAACGGGACATACACGGCCAAATCCCCGCCCGCGAAAAGAAGCATCAGGAAGATACCCAGGGCGATCGGGAGGCCGAGGAGGAGCTTAGCGGAAGGGGAGAGGCCCTCGGAACGGCGCCGCCTTTGGGAGAGGAGGTCGTCCAAGAGACCTATCCCTCCCGCCCCCACCGCCGAAAGGAACACGATCCATCCCCGCCAGGATAGCTTCACGGGCCAGAAGGCGACGGTCGCCCAAGCGGCGAGGAAAACCTGCAACAAAAGGAGGCCGCCCGCGGTTGGGGTGCCGGCCTTGCGGCGGTGGGTGGCAAGGCCTTCGGGGCGGATGTACTGGCCAAAACGGGGACGGAGGATGTAGCACCGAAGACAAACGGCACTGGCCACGGCCCCGAGGAAAAACAGGATCAACCCGAACCTCAACCCCTCCATCGCCAGGGACCGCTCGTCGAAAGCAGGGACCGGCGCACCGGCACCGGGTCCTCCCCCCCGAGCACCGCCCGCACCGCTTCAAACAGCTCCTCTCCCGTCACCAGCGAGATCCCGTGCTCCTCACACGCCCGCCGGAGGGCGTCGGTGAAGCGGGGGCCGCGGCGCTTGGGATCGTGGACGGTCTCCGCAGCCACAAGGAGGATCCCGTGGATGGACTCCCCCTTCTCCAGGCGCAGATGGTCCAGGGCCAAAAGCAAGGGCCGGTAGACGCCGGTGGTCACCGGGCCCTCCAGCGACCAGGCCGCCCGTACCAAGGCCTGTCCCTCCGGGGATGTGACCGTGAAGCCGTGGGCGTCGATCTCCTCCCCCTGGGTCTCGAACCCCAGCACGCGGAATGCCTTAAGCGCGGCCCGGACAAGTCCGCTCGCCCCGGCGGGGAAAAGGAGCCCCTTGAGCACCTCGGCTTCCCATAGGCGCTTCTCTAAGGAAGCCCTTCGTTCGGCCAGTTCCCTTTCCCTTTCGGCTATCTCCGCTAACTCCCCTCGGACCTCGGCCTCTCGGGGAAGCTCGTAGCGGGAAAGCCATTCCGGGCGGGACTCGGGGGGAGGAGGCTCCTCCAGGAGCGAAACGAGGCCGGGGATCAGGATCTCCGCCTCTTCCCGGGGCGAAAGCCCCGACGCGGGGAGGAAAAGGAGGCGGCCTTCTCCCAAACGCAGCTCCCAGGCGAGGACGTCCCCGAGGCGGTTATGAAGGAGCACCTTTCCGAAATCTCCCAGCGGCACCCCCATAGGGCTTACGATCACCGCCTCATACCGCCTCACCACCGCGAGGTACCCCGCCAGGGGATGGGCAAGGTCCAATCCGTGGATGTCCCTCCCCCGCCGGGGGAGGACCCTTATCCCTTGCGGAAAGGGAAGGAACTGCCGCTCCCGGGTGAGGGAAAAATTGGGAAGGAAGGAATAAGCATGGATCCGCCGTGCCGGGCCGCTCACGGAAACGATCTCCACCGGCTCCCCGGGAGGACGCAACCTGACCGCTACCAATCCCCCGGCCCGCAAGAGCCCGGAAAGCTCTTCTTTCCGCGCCGCAAAGAGGTTGTCCAACGCACGGGCCAGCCCCTGGTCGTATCCCGGGACCAGCCGCCGCACCCCGTCCCGATCCGGGGGCACATAGGGGCCCCAGAGCTTCGGTATCTCCGCCGGGTCGATGAGCACGATCTCATAACTCGCCAGGGAATCGGCGTCGTGCAGGGAAGCCCTCTCGATCCCCGCCCTCTCGATCTCCCAGCCTACGGAAAGGATCCGCATGACAACGCCATTTTAGGGCGCTAAGATGGAAAGGGACAACGATGGATGTCCGCTATAGCTTGGTGGAAACCGCATGGGGCGAGTTCCTGGTGGGCTGGTGCGGGAAGGGGGTCGTATCGCTGAGGTTCCCCGGGACCTTCCCCCGGGTGCCCCTCGCTCGAGCAACGGGGCCCGCGCTCCGGCTGGCCCGGGAGCTAAAGGAGTATTTGGCCGGGGTACGGCGCGACTTCACGGTGCCTGTGGCGCTCACGGGCACCGAATTCCAGCTCCGGGTTTGGAAAGCCCTTTTGGAGGTCCCCTGCGGAAAGACGGTAACCTACGGGGAATTGGCGCGCCGGATCGGCCGCCCCCGCGCGGCCCGGGCCGTGGGAGGCGCGGTGGGAGCCAACCCGATTCCCATCGTAATCCCCTGCCATCGGGTCGTGCCCAAAACGGGCGGGATCGGAAACTACGGTCCCGGACCCCACTGGAAGCGAGAGCTTCTGCGCCTCGAGGGAGCCCTCCGCTGTTGAGGGGAAAGTCCCGAGCTCAGCCGAGCGTCATCCCAACAAAAAAGGAGGGGCCGAAACGGCCCCTCCCTTGATGTTTGACCTTCCCCCTCAGATGCTGCCTCCCTCTAAGTCCTCGATGTTGGACCCCCAGAGGACGAAACGGAAGGTTTGGGTGTAGCTGAAGGGTGTGCCCAACCGGAAGTTGATGGAGGGCACGAAGGGACCGGTATAGCCCTCGGGGATGCCGAGCACGAAGGGATTGGTGGGCGGGTTGACCATGAATTGTCGCAGCCTCACGATCCCCGGCGAGGTTTCCATGACCCCGTCCCCGTCCATGTCGAACTTGACGTTGAAGTAGATGCTGGTGGCGTTGCGGACCTCGAAGGTGTAGGTGATGCGGTTCGAGGCCACCTCTCCCTCGAAGACCACCTTCCACCCTTCCTCCGTGGGTTCGGGAACGAGGCCCAACGGCGCCGGGCCGGGCCCGGGGGCCGAGGACACGTTCACGAACGTCCCGTCGGTGCGGAGCTCGATCCGGAACGCGTGGGGGGAAGTCCATGAAGGGGAACCGTTTACGGTGATGTTCCAGGTGTCGGTGCCCCAAACGTAAACGCCGGGGATCCCGTCCATGGGGGGCATCCCCGCCGGGCCGGGAACCGCCACCTGGAGGGTTTGGGTGCTTTGGGCCATGGCACCGGCGTTGTCGGTGACGTAGAGGGTCACCTGATAGGTGCCGGGGGTGAAGTAGGTGTAAGAGGTGATCTGCCCGGAGGCATCGATGGTGCCATCGCCGTTTAGGTCCCAACGGTAATCGGTAATAAAGCCATCGGGATCGTAAGAAGAGGAGGCGTTGAAGGTAACGGGGACTCCCACCAAGGCCGGGGAGGGGGAGATGGTGAATTGGGCCACCGGGGGCCGATTGGGCGCCGCCACGACCACACTCTTTACCTCATCGTCGCTCGCCCCTTGGTTGTCGGTTACCACCAACCGGACGCTGTATACGCCGGGTGCTGCGTAGGAGTAGAAGGCCGTCTGGCCGGTGGCGTCCATCACGCCGTCGCCGTCGAAGTCCCACCGGTAGTCGACGATGGTTCCGTCGGGATCGTAGGAGGCGGAGGCATCAAACTGGATCCACTCACCCGGAGCGGGGGAGGCGGGGGAGAAGGTGAACTGGGCCACCGGGGGCTGATTGAGGACCACCACGTTGACCGTCTTGACCTCGTCGTCGCTGGCCCCTTGGTCATCGACCACCCTGAGCCGCACGGTGTAGACGCCCGGGCTCGGGAAGGAATGCGTGACCACCTGCCCCGAGGCGTCCACCACGCCGTCGTTGTTGAAGTCCCAATGATAGGCCGTTATGGACCCATCGGGGTCGTAGGAGGAACCGGCATCGAAGGTCACGGCCTGGCCCGGGAAGGGGTTGGTTGGGGAGAAGGTAAAGAGGGCCACCGGGGGCTGGTTCACCGCCGACTGGAGGGTAACCCGCAACGTCCTGGTGCGACCGGCTACAAGATAGATCCTCCGGCTCCAATCCCGGTAGCCGCTTTTTCTCACCAGGACATCGTGCCATCCGGCCACCAAGGTCAGGGTCTTGGGGGTCCAGCCCCGAAAGACGTTGTCGACGTAGAGCTGGGCGAAGGGGGGCGTGGTCTCCACTACCAACGTCCCATATTGGGGCGGGGCCCCGGAGACGATCCGGAACGATGTGAAGGCGAAGGCCCGCTCGGCGGGCTCGGGGACCAGGCCCTTTATGTGGGCCTCGACCCGGGACTTCCAGTCCTCTGGGTCCTCGCCCAAAAGCGGGTAAGGCATCTCGGGGGAGGGCTCTACCTGGATGGCCGGGATGGGGTGTGTGCTCGCCAGGATCTGGAGGTGCTCCTCGCCTGTGGGAGGTCGTACCCTGAAGGAGTACCCTTTGCCCGGCGAGGGGATAGTGTGGGTGCCGACCTGGAAGAAGTTCTGTTGCTCATAGTAGTTGGGGAATATCAAGCGCACGGCCCCCGTGGGCTCGATATCCCAGATGTAGATGTACGCCGGTTTGTTTATGCGGAAGTGGATCTCGACGGTCTCCCCTATCGCGTAGACGGGTTTGTCGACCCAGATATCCACTTGTAGGCCTTCCTCCGCAGGCGGCTCCACGATGATCCCCTTGGGAACCACTTGCCCTAAGGCAGTGATCCCCACCAGTAAAAACAGCACCACCGTCAGTTTGCGCATGTACTACCTCCTTTCGATCTGAAAGGCCTGGGACACTATCCCCTCGATAAGCTGGGGGGTGAGGACCTGGAGGACGGGGTCCACCAAGTTCGGGGGAAGTCTCTGGCCGCGGAGCTTCAGGAGCCGAATGCGCACAAGCGCCTCCATGCCGCTCCAATCGTTTATATCCCCCCCTCCGGCGATGAAATCGCTGATGGCCTCAGCGATCTCTACCTCCACATCCTCCCAAGTAGGGGTCCGGGCCTGGAACGCGAAGCTGCCCACCCGCACGCTGACCGAGGCCCTGGCCTCGGCCTTGGGACGGTAAGGGGAAAGGCTCACGTGGGTCGCGGCCAATACCGAGGCCCGGAGCCTGATCTCGTTGGTGATCACCGCCCAGGGGCGCCCCATGGTGATCCCCTGGGAGACCTTGTTCATGAGATGGGTCACGGGAAGCCCTTGAGCGAGGAGTCCCTCCATGATGGCGGTGATCTCGCCCACGAAGGTAGGGGGGGTGCCCACCAACCGCTGGAAGAAGGCCTGGGCGATCTTGGGATCCACTAACCCCTCGTCGAATGCCTGGGGAAGGATCCGGAGCCAGACCGCCTTCTCGGCGGCGGGAAGGGCAGACTGCCGGAGCCATTGCAGGACATCCTCCGGGCTCACGGCGGGAAGCGTGAACTGGACCTGGGCATAGCCCGACAGGGCGAGAAGGACCACGGCTAAAACGAAGATCCTCCTCATGAGCTCGAACCCTCCCCGTTCCCGATGTACCTCACCGAGGTGTAATCGCCCATGGTCCGGACGTACTCATCGGCGTTTGGATCCTGCCCGAGCCAGCGGCCATCCACCAGGAAGGCGTACTCATATCGGCCCGGAGGTAATTTCAGCACCAGGGTCCACACCCCATCGCCGTCGGGATCCGCCAGAGGGATGGGCTTCCACGCGGAGAAATCCCCCACCAACTCCACCCGCTGTGCCCCGGGGGCCGCCAACGCGAACACGGTGCCTTCCTGGGCCAGGGCGGGAAGGGGCTCGGGGGTGAAGGCGAAGCGTCCGATGAGCACCCCCACCCCCACGAAGATGAGAAGGGCGGCAAGGGCGTAGGAAAGCCTGAGGGCCGGGGTCCGCGGCGCGAGGAGGGAACGGAGCCAACGTTTCCAAGCCGGGCATTCCAGGTCCCGGGCGGCGATGGCCCGGATGACCCGCTCCTCCAGGCCTTCCAGCCTTCCTTCGGCCGCCGAGATCTCATCGGCGATGGCCTGGCGGATGAGCTCCTCCTCCTTCCACTCCTCAAACCGCATCAGCGGTCACCCCCATCTCCAGAAGCTTGCTCCTCACCAACGCCCGGCCGCGGAAAAGCCGCGTCTTCACCGTGGCGGGCTTCAACCGCATGGCCTTGGCTATCTCCTCCACGGAAAGCCCCTCCCAGTAAAAGAGCACCAAAGGCACGCGGTAGGCCTCGGGCAGGGACCACACCGCCTCCCGCACCGCCTGCCGCAGGGCCTCCTGCTCCACCAAGGTGGCGGGATCGTCGGCGTGAAGGACCTTGGGCTCGGGATCGCGCTTGCGTTTCCGGAGCATGTTCTTGGCCACGTTGATGGCCACGGTAAGGAGCCAGGTGGAGAACCTCCGCGAGAGGTCGTAGTAGCTCAGCTTCTCGTAGGCCCGGATAAAGGCCTCTTGAGTCGCGTCCTCGGCATCGGCCCAGTTCCGCAGGACGGCCAAGGTCGCCCCGAACACCATGCGCTTGTAGCGGGCCACGATCTCTCCCCATGCTTCCAGGTCACCTTCCAGGCTGCGCTGGATGAGCTCCAGTTCCCCGATGGCCATCTCTTTTCCGTCTATATTACACCACCGCCCGCGGAGGGGTTTCGAAGTACAGGGATCACGGACCAACGTCCTCCGGGAAGGTGTCGCGTGATCTCTTCCCCTTTCTCTTCGGTCACGAAAAAGGGGCGGAACAGCGGCCAAAATAGGTCAAGCTCACGAGGAGGTGACGGAATGTGAGGATGATCCGAGCGAAGTGGCTAATACTGGGGGCCCTGGCCATCGCCATCACGGTAGGGCTCTCGGCGTGCACGTTCTTCCTCCCTCTCCCCAAAGCGGTGATCGAAGCGATACCCCAGATGGGACCGGCGCCGCTGGAGGTGACCTTCGATATCTCCGGATCCCGCGGACAGGTCTATACCCTGGATTTCGGCGACGGAAGCCCCGCCCAAAGCGGCACCGATTTCACCGCCCCTGTCCCCCACACCTACGGCGATCCCGGCGATTACGTGGCCACGCTGACGGTGGAGGACGCCCGGGGCAATACCGACACCGCCACCGTCACCATCAAGGTCCAGTACCCGCCGCTTTTTGCCGCCCTGGATGTAACCGTCCAGACCCCACCCTACACGTTCGCATTCGATGCCTCTGGCTCCACCGGCGAGATCGACCGTTACGTCCTTTACTTCGGCGATGGGGACTTCATCGCGGGCGACTGGGCCACCGCTACCTGGCCGGTCTACCACACCTACCCCGCCCAGACCGCAAGCTACGTGGCCACCCTCTGGATCGAGGACATCTACGGCCAGGACGACTCGACCACGGAGGTCGTGGAGGTACCCGCGCCGTGAGCTGAAACGTCTTCGGGAAGCCTCTTCGGGGGTGTACCGAAAGGGCAAACCCAGGGAAACCTGGGGGCGCAAAGCCAGCGGGCCCTAACGCGCAGGGGCGAGGGCGGCCGGGCTGCCGAAGTGCACCTCCTCCAGAAACTCCACATTTCCGGAGGAGGTGATCTTCTCGTGCGGCTGTACCGCCTCAAGTACGGCATATTTGCTGTGGGAATAGTTGTCCTTTCCCTCTTTGGCCTGTCAGCGTGTCTCATGCCGTTGCGGGCAGTCATAACGGCGGATGTCACCCAGGGTCCCGCCCCGTTGAGGGTGGTGTTCGACCCCTCGAAGTCCACCGGAAACATCACCGGATTTCTCTTAGATTTCGGTGACGGAACCACTTACCTCGGAGAGGACGTCTCCCTTCCCATCTCCCACGTCTACGAAAATCCAGGAAGCTATACCGCGACCCTCACCGTATGGAACGCAAACGGCCGGGAAAGCGCAGATTCCTTGGATATAACCGTGGAATATCCCGAGCTTTCGGCAAACCTCCAGGCAGATGTCACCCGGGGATTTGTTCCCCTTAGGGTCACCTTTGACCCCTCCCAAAGCAAAGGGGCCATCACCTCTTTTTCACTCGATTTCGGGGATGGGAACGTCTACACCCATGGAATCGCCGCGAACCCAAGCCGTACCGAGGGGTTATACTGTGCCGAAAACCCACACGGAGTCCTCGGCGACCCGATCACACACGTGTATGAAGAACCGGGGACCTATCGGGCGGTCCTTACCGTGCACGACCGCTGGGGTCGCAGCGCCCGTGATTCGGTGGAGGTAACCGTCGAACCTTCCAATCTGCGGGCGATCCTCAACGCATCGCCGCAGACGGGCTATGCCCCCCTCGAGGTCACCTTCGACCTCTCCAAATCCCTAGGGGAGATCGAGGGGTTCGTCCTGGACTTCGGCGACGGGGAGTCCGTGGAAGGCCTGCCCCACGACCTCGCCGATCCGATCCGCCACACCTACCGGGACCCGGGAACCTATACCGCCACGCTCACGGTGCGCGACGTTCACGGGGCGGAGGACAGCCATTCGGTGGTGATCAACGCCCTGTACCCCCCGCTCGCGGCCGTGCTCTCGGCCCAGCCGACCTCCGGGGCCGCGCCCCTGGAGGTGACGTTCGATATCTCGAAATCGGAGGGCCCGATCCTTTACTTCGTCCTCGATTTCGGAGACGGCGACATGGTGAACGGCATCGACATCACATACGCGATCATCCACACCTATTCCCAGCCAGGCACCTACACGGCCACGCTGACGGTGGTGGATATCTACGGCCGCAGCGACGCGGCCACGGTGGAGATCCGGGCCCAGTGAGGGGGAAGGACGAGGAAGAGGAGGCAGAGGGCCACCACGGGCCAGTCGCCGAGCCACACGTAGGGCGTCACGTGGGAGTGGAGCGGGGCCCTTAGCACGAGGGTCCCGCTCCCCTTCCCGGCCAATACCCCTAAAGGGAGCCCATCCGGGCCGAACGCCCCGGTCACCCCGGTGATCGCCGCCTGGAGGAAAGCCCTCCCCGTCTCTACGGCCCTGAGCGCCCCGCAGGCGAAATGCTCCCATAGAAGCCGGCTTTGCCCGAACCAGGAATCGTTGGTAAGGGCAAGGAGCACCCGGGCTCCCTTGTGGGCAAGCTCCCGGGATATCCCCGGAAACATGGTCTCGGAACAGATCATGATCCCGCATGTTCCTGCGGGCACGAATTCCTTCCCCGCCGTCACCTCCCGGGGAAGGAAACGTTCAAACACACCACGTAATCCCAACCTCTCCCACAGAGGCCTCAGGGGCACATATTCCCCGAAAGGGAGGAGCCTCACCTTCCGGTGAACAGGGCCCCACTCTCCGGTTGAGCGAAAGAGGAAGGCGGTGTTGTAATAGTCTCCACCCTGAACACTCCATCCCCCAACGAGGATGGCGGCGCCCAGGCGGGCGGCTTGGGCGCGGAATAGGTCTCGGAGCTCGGGTACCGTGCTCAGTACCCCGGGCACGGCGTCCTCGGGAAGGACAACCAGATCCACCCCGATGGGGATAAGGGCAAGAAGCTCGCCATATCGCTTCAAGAGCTCCTCCGTTGGGATCCCCAAGCGCTCGGGCAGGCCTAGGCCCGGCTGCACCAACGCCACCCGAAGTTCCCCTTCCGCCGCCGGGGTCCCCGCAAAGGAAAGGAGCGCCGCGAGGAAAAGGGGAGGAAGAGGGGCAAGGAACGCTATTCTTTTCCTTCGCCCCGTCAATGCAGTCGCAAGGAACGCGTTGGTAAGCGAAGCGGCGAGGCTCAAGCCCCACGGCCCCACTATGGCCGCCGCCCGCAGGAAGGGGAGGCCCACGAAAGCTACAGGAACCGTGCCCACCGCGACCCCCAAGGGGCCGACGGCCCGCAGGACCTCCATCCC
>JAGGWU010000178.1 GCA_021163465.1 Candidatus Bipolaricaulota bacterium | reverse complement strand
GGGTCACTCCGATGAACCCCCATACCGAAGCCACCAAAACCGCCAAAAGAACCATCTTCGCTCTCATCCCATCCCCTTTCACACGAAGAGCTTGTAATCGATGTTACAGAAAACGGGTTCCGGTATCCGGGGCAAAGGACCCCATAGGAAAGGGACTTTTGTCCCATACCAAGCCCCCGCCCGGCCCAAAGGATCAAGAGGCTGTTAAAATAAATGTGATATGCCAGCCAATCTTACCCCGGAGTTCCTGGAAGCCAGGGAGCGGTTCCGGAAGGCTAAGACCGACGAGGAGCGGCTGGATGCCCTCATGGAGATGTTGGCCACCATCCCCAAGCACAAGGGGACGGAAAAGATGCGGGCCGACATCAAGCGCCGCATCGCCAAACTCAAGGAGAAACAGGAGCAACGCCGCCGCTCCGGGGGGCGGTCCGGCCCGAGCTACCACGTGGAGCGGGAGGGCGCGGCCCAGATGGTCCTGGTGGGCCCGCCCAACACGGGGAAGTCCTCGCTTCTTGCCCTCCTCACCAACGCCAGCCCCGAGATCGCCCCCTTCCCCATGTCCACCTTCCGGCCGTGTCCCGGCATGATGGAGTACGAGGACATCCAGATCCAGCTCGTGGACCTCCCCCCCATTACCCGGGAGTACACGGAAGGTTGGGTGTTCAGTCTCATCCGCACCGCCGACGGGGCGATTTTTTGCATTGACCTCTCCCTAGAGGATTGGCCGGATACCGCCGAGGAGGCCTTGGGGCTCCTGCAGGGGCGCCACATCGTCCTGGGAAAAGGCCCCACCCGGCAGCTGGACTGGCGTACGGTGGAGCTCCGCACCCTGGCCCTGGGGACGAAGGTCGACCTCGCCCCCGAGAGGGCGGAGGAGTTCCGGGAATGGGCCGCGGAGCGGTTCTTCGCCTCGGGGCTCGTTTCCTTCGAGACCTTCGAGGGTGTTGAGGAGGTACGGGAGCTCATCTTCAAGTCGGCCGGGATCGTGCGGGTCTACACGAAAAAGCCGGGGCATCCCCCGGATATGGAGCAGCCCTACACCCTCAGGGAGGGGGCCACGATCCTGGACGTGGTGGAGCACATCCACAAGGAGTTCGTGGAGAAGCTGAAGTACGTCAGGCTCTGGGGCTCGGGGAAATTCGACGGCCAACACGCCCCGTTGGATCATGTAGTCCAGGACGGCGATATCGTGGAAATCCACGTCCACTGAACTCCGCGGATTTGGCCCTTCCCTGTCGAAGTGCCACGCTCATCCGGTAAGGAGGGACCATGGACCAGCGCAAAGTAAAGGAGATCCTTGCCAAGCACGGGATCCCGGGAGGGGATGCCTATGAACTCCCCAAAGTTCCCTTCCGACATCCTGCGGGCGGTGGAGCTGTCGTCCTGGGCGAGGGGTTGTTGTGGCTCCTTTCCCGCATGAGGGAAGCGGGGGATCTCCCCGAGGACGTGGTGTTCAAGGTCTCGGTCTTCGCCGGCCACGGGAACCCCGCCGGGCAAAGGTGAAGTTCGCCCAGATCCTCCACGAGCTCATCCAGGAGTCGTACCCCGGAGCGGTCTTATCCGACTGGGGGCCACCGGACCTGGCGATCCCACAACCTTAAGATGAACACGTTTCGCGCGTTGGGATTAACACTGGGGCAGCTTCCGCCGGGGGAGCGATGTTCCATCTGCGATGTCCTTGGGGTGCGGGTGGGACATCGGACCCTCATCCGCGGCTCGGGCGCTGAGGCGGTGCGGACCGGGGTTACGGCCATTGTCCCGTCGGAAGACCCTTACGCCGAGCCCCTGCCGGCGGGGGCGTTCGTGCTCCATGGCCACGGGAAGGCGGTGGGACTGTGGCAGCTTTTGCACCTGGGGGCCCTGGAGACCCCCGTCCTCCTCACCAACACCCTGGCGACCTTCCGCTGCGCCGACGCTTTGATTACCTGGACCCTGAAGCGGCACCCCGATGCCCGCTCGATAAACCCAGTGGTGCTCGAGTGTAACGACGGTCACCTCTCGGCCATCGAGTCCCGGCCGGTCACGGAGGGGGACGCCTTGGCGGCCATCGGGGCCGCTGGGGATGAGGTAGAGGAGGGATGTGTGGGCGCTGGGACCGGGATGGTGGCGTTCGGGCTCAAATCCGGCGTCGGCACCGCCTCCCGGCGGGCGGGGGAGTGGACGGTAGGCGCACTGGCAATACCCAATATGGGCCGGCGGGAGGACCTCCTCTTTTTGGGGAGGAAACTGGACCTATCGGGCGTCCCCCGAATTCAACGGGAGGACCGGGGATCGGTGGTGGTTATCCTGGCCACCGACGCTCCGCTCCTCCCGGAGCAGCTTTCGCGCCTGGCGCGGCGGGGGGCGTTGGGGCTCGCCCGCACCGGTGCCCCGGCGTCCCCGGGGTCGGGGGACTTCCTGGTGGCGTTCTCCACTGCATATCGCATCCCCAGGAAAGCCACCCGAATAAGGGTGGAATTTATCCCCGACCGCGAGCTCGGGATCTTGTACCGGGCCGCAGCGGAGGCCACGGAGGAAGCAGTCCTCTCGGCGCTCCTTTCCGCTCAGGGGATGGAGGGACGCAGCGGCCCTGTTCCGGCCCTACCTAAAGAGCTTGTCGCTCAAAGTCTCGCTGATTAGGGCGGATACGGAGACCGGTGGTCAAGAGTCCGTGGCTTGGCACAATACGAAAAGAGGCGCCTCCTCCCTGCCCCCAGCCATCAGAAGGGTAGTGTCACAAAAAGGATGCCGGTGGCAAGTCCGGGGCGCCAATCGGGCTCGTGCAATATGCTCGCCGCTTCGCCGGCGAGGCTTCTCCTCCTGCGGCATCGGTGCCCATCGCCACGCTGCGTCTAGATGGCCCCATCCCGAAAAACGTAACCCTCCGTGCCAACTGCCCTTTATTTCCACCAAACCCATTTTTAATTCACCCGAAGTTGGACGGGAATCCGCTTTGATCTATATAATTCGGTGCGATGCCCGTACAGAATCGGATTCGGAAGGTGCAAAAGCGCGATCGATCCCTGGTCCCTTTCGACCAGGGAAGGATCTATTCCGCCATCCTGCGGGCGGCCCGTTCCGTGGGCGGCTTTTCTTTGGACTACCTAAAAGGGGTTAACGATGCCCTCTTCGATGCTTATGGAACCGATGAGGAGATCGCCCGGTTCCTCTCGGATATAGTGGTAATCGTGTTGAACCGCGATCCACGGCATTGGATCGCTAACTTCCCCCCCACCATTGAAGAGATCCAGGACACCGTGATCCACGTGTTGCGCAGCTACGGCTTCGTGACCGTGGCCGACGCATATGAATGCTGGCGGTGGGGAAAGCACTGGGTGCGGTCTGGAGCAATTACCATGGAACAGTTCGTGGGAAACGGTTATCCCACCCCTTTTCACGAGGAAATCCTCGCCTGGAACAAGGCCCACGGCTGTGACACCGTGGAAGGCTTGAACGAAGTAATCCGTTCTGGAAAGGCGAAATGGCTCATAGGGGAAGCCACCGAGGTTTATGAACGTTCCCTGGACGAGGCCGCGCGGAAGGTCCTGGAGCGGCTGGATCGCGGGGATGAGATCCGGATGATCTGGATCTCCGGCCCCTCCTCTTCGGGCAAGACCACCACCACCGTGAAGCTCACCCAACGGCTCGAACGCGAGGGGTTGCGGTTCCTTATGCTCAACCTGGACGACTATTTCTGGCCCCTTGTGGAACATCCCACCGACTGGATCAACGACCGCAATTTCGAGACCCCGGAAGCGCTGGATATCCAGCTTATTAACAAGCACCTCAAGATGTTGCTTGAAGGAAAAACCATCGAAAAGCCCATCTATGATTTCAAGGTGGGGGAGCATGTGGGGACCAAAAGGGTCAAGCTCGAGCGCGATCAGATCCTTCTGCTTGATTGCCTTCATGGGTTTTATCCCCCGCTCACAGAAGGAATAGACCGCTCGGTTATGTTCAGGATCTACATCGAGGCCTGCAACATGATGTACGAAGGGGACGGCTCCTCCGGACGGCTCACCCAGTTCACCGACGTGAGGCTGCTTAGACGGATGCTACGGGACGTCAAACATCGTAACCATCCCCCCCTTCAAACTCTGCTTCACTGGCATTACGTGCGGGCGGGGGAGCTGTTTTCCATTATCCCCCTGATGGGGCTCGCGGACCACACGATAAACGGAGGAATGCCGTTTGACCTTCCTGTACTCAAACCCTTCTTCGTTCCCGATGGGATCTGGCCGAGGCCCGAGGAGCTCGCCCCCTATGAAGCGTTCCTGGACGCACGGATCCGGTACCAGCGGGTGAGCGAGCTCCTTTCGGCAGTGGAAGGCCTGACCATGTGGGAGGTACAGGATCATAACCTGATCCCCGGCGACCACCTGGTGCGCGAATTCATCGGGGGGAGTACCCTCCGAATTCCCCACAACGAGTAATCTCCCTGGATAAGGGCAGAAAAATCCGAAGGGACATCTTTGCCCGCGAAAGGGCATTGGGGTAAGTTTATCACGATGGAAACGTTGGCGGGAACGGAGGGATTCTTTGTTTACGAAGGGTCGCGGCTTAGGGCCGGCGAGGTGGAGCTCGCCCTCGTCCGCGTGGGAAACGCCAAATTCCTTTACCTCTCCCGTTCCCTCCCCGGATTCACCGGGAGGGAGCTCCAAGAGGGAGGGGTTTTATGCCCACTCACCCCCGAAAACGCCCGGGCGCTGATGGAGCTTGTTCCCGAGCTCAAGCCCAGAAGGCTTCCCCACGGCCCAAGTTTCGGGTTCGGCGATAGGATCGGCCTTGCTACCCCAGGGCACATAAGGGCAGCCCGAGGCTCGAGGGCCTTTCCGGTCCTCGCCCAGCAGTCGGTGCGGGAGAACGCCCGCACCGGGAGGTCCTTCGCCCAAGTACTGGCCGATGCGGCGTTCGGAGCACTCCAGGAGGGTTACCTCGAAGGATTCGCCGCCGATGCCGACCATCTGAAATCGGTGGAAGATGCCCGGGAGGCGGCGAAGTGGGGTTACACCTTCTTCACGTGCGATCCATCCGATCATGTAGTAGCCGCGGAAAGGCTTTCCGAACGGATACTCAGGCGCCGATTCCTTTCCCTTCCGGACGCCCCCAAGCTCAAATCGGAATATCTGGACAAAAGCTTCGAGATCGAGGGCTTGGGCAAGCTCTGGTTCTCGGAAACGGAGCTTATGCGCGCCGCGGTGAAGTACCTCAGGGCGGTGGAGTTCGCCGCGGAGATGTACCATGCCTTGAAACAGGAGCTCCCCGGGGGATTCGACTTCGAGCTCTCGGTGGACGAAACGGAAACACCCACCAGCCCTCTGGAGCACTACTTCGTGGTACAGGAGCTAAAGAGACGGGACGTGGAGCTTACAAGCCTTGCGCCGCGGTTCTCCGGGGCTTTGGAAAAGGCGGTGGATTATCGGGGAGACCTGGAGGTCTTCCGCCGAGACCTCAAGGCCCACGTGGCCCTGGCCAAGGCCCTGGGGGGATACCGCATAAGCCTTCACTCCGGCTCGGATAAGTTCTCCCTTTATCCCCTGTTCGCCAAGGAAGCCGAAGGTTTGTTCCACATAAAGACCGCGGGGACAAGCTACCTCGTTGCCCTAGAGGTGGTGGCCGAAAGGGCACCGGAGCTCTTCCGGGAGATCTACCGCCTCTCCGTCGAGAGGTTCGCCGAGGATCGGGTAAGCTACCATCTCTCTACCAACACGGCGGCGCTTCCATCCCCCGAGGGCCTCTCCGATGAGGAGCTCCGCCGACTCCTTGAAGAGCCGGATCCGCGTCAGGTACTACATGTGGCCTACGGGTCGGTCCTGCAAAGCCCCTTGGGGGATGAACTGAAACGCGTTCTTTTGGATCATGAAAGCGACTATATATCTCTCCTGGAGCGGCACCTGGGGCGGCACCTGGAGCTTTTGGGGGTGAGAGGATGAGGTTAGAGCTTTCGGGAAAGGTGGCGGTGATCACCGGCGGGGGTGGGGTGCTGTGTTCCGCCATCGCCGAAGGCCTGGCCCGCGAAGGCGTGCGCTGTGTGATCCTCGATATCGCGGAGGATAAGGCAGAGGCCGCGTTGGAACGAGTGAAGCGGGCAGGATCCGACGGGCTTGCCCTCAAGGCCAGCGTCCTCGATCGGGGGGACCTCGAGCGGGCGGCGGATGAGACCCTGAAGGCGTTCGGGCGCGTGGATTTCCTCATCAACGGGGCGGGTGGAAACCACCCCAAGGCCACCACCTCGGCGGAGGTGCCGTTTTTCGAGCTTCCCGAGGACGCAGTGCGGTTCGTGTTCGACCTGAACTTCATGGGTACCTTCTTGGCGTCCCAGATCTTCGGGAAGGTCATGGCGGAGCGCAAGGAGGGGGTGATCCTCAACATCGCTTCCATGAACGCGATCCGACCCCTGACCCGTATCCCCGCCTACTCCGCGGCCAAGGCGGCGGTGGCCAACTTCACCCAGTGGCTGGCCGTCCACATGGCCCAGGAGTACTCCCCGAAGATCCGGGTCGTCTCCATCGCCCCCGGATTCTTCCTCACCGAGCAGAACCGGTTCCTGCTTCTCGATGAGCGGGGGGAGCTTACCGAGCGGGGCAAGAAGATCATCGACCACACCCCCATGGGCCGCTTCGGCGCCCCCGAGGACCTCATCGGGGCCGTGGTGTGGCTCTTGTCCCCCGCCGCCTCCTTCGTCACGGGGGTGGTGATCCCCATCGACGGTGGCTTCTCCGCTTACTCAGGGGTTTGATGGTCACATGCTCGATTTCCGGAGCTTTCCGACGCTAGGATAAAATCGCTGTGCTACCTCGGACAAGGAGGTGGAATGGGCGAGGTAACCGCCGATGGACACCATCTGGACCTAACCGATGCCGAGAAGGTCATCTTCCGCAAGTTCAGGGTCGTGGTCTCCCCCCAAGCCCTGGAGGGTTTGCGACGGACCCAAAGGGTGCTCGAGCGGGCGGTGGAAGACGAACGCCCCATCTACGGGGTGAACACGGGTTTGGGAAAGCTTTCCACCCTTAGGATTGAAAAAAACGAGCTCCTTTCCCTCCAGCGGAACCTGGTCCGCTCCCATGCCACCGCCGTGGGCAAACCCCTTCCTGAAGAGGTGGTGCGGGGGATCCTCCTTTTCCGCGCCAACTCCTTGCTCAAAGGGTATTCCGGGGTGCGGGCCGAGGTAGTGACGCTGCTTTTGGAGATGTTAAACCGGGAGGTGTACCCGGTCGTCCCCGAACAGGGCTCCGTGGGAGCCTCCGGGGATCTTGCACCCCTGGCCCACGTGGCGTTGGTGCTTCTTGGGGAAGGGAAGGCCCTCTATCGCGGGCAGACGCTGCCGGGGGCCGAGGCGCTGAGGCGGGCGGGGCTGGAGCCCTTGGGGGAGCTTTTGCCGAAGGAAGGGCTCGCGCTCCTCAACGGCACCGCCTGTATGTTGGCCCTGGTGTTTCTGGGGTATGTGTTGGGTTGGCGGGCGTTCCGGGCGGGGATCTTGGCCGCCGCCCTTACCTTCCAAGCCTTGCGTGGCCGCACCGAACCCCTGGATGCCCGGATCCACGATCTTCGTCCCCATCCAGGCCAACGGGAGGTGGCGGCTGTCCTGCGAGAGCTCCTCAAGGGAAGCGAGCTCGTGAACACTTTCCACGGAGACATCCAGGATCCCTACTCCCTCCGTTGTCTTCCCCAGATCCTGGGCCCGGTGCTGGAGACCCTCTGGCTCGCGGAGGGAAGGATCCGGGTGGAGATGAACTCCGCCACGGATAATCCCTTGATCTTTCCCGACGGGACGGTGCTTTCGGGGGGCAACTTCCACGGCGAGATCCTGGCCTTCGTGGCGGAGTGGCTCGCGGTGGCGTTGTGTGAGCTCGCGGCGAGCTGCGAGCGGCGGATCGCCCTCCTCCTTTCCGCACCCGACCGGGGCCTTCCACCCTTCCTGGCGCAGGAGGGGGGAAAGAACTCGGGGTTGATGTTGGTGCAATACACCGCCGCGGCCTTGGTGGGTGAAAACAAGGTCCTCGCCCACCCTGCCGCCGTGGATTCCATCCCCACTTCCGCGGGAAAGGAGGATCATAACTCCTTCGGGGCCACCTCGGCGTGGAAGCTGTGGCGGATCGCGGAGAACACGGTCCGCGTCGTGGCCCTGGAGCTTGTGTGTGCCCGTTGGGCCGTGGAACTCGCCGGTGCGGAGAAGCTTTCCCCGGGCACACGTACCGCCTACGAGAGGCTGTGTGAGCTCGTTCCCCCGCCCGGGGAGGACCGGTATTTGGGCGACGCGATCGATGCGGTAACACAGTCGGTGCGCAAAGGCGAGATAGGCCATGGGCTTTAAGTCGGGGATCGTGGCGGTAGTGGGGAAGACCAACGTGGGAAAATCCACGTTCATAAACTCCCTGATCGGGAGGAAGATGGTGATCGTGTCCGACAAGCCCCAGACCACCCGTAACCGCATTCGCTGTGTGCTCACCACCGATTCGGCCCAGATCGTGTTCGTGGATACCCCCGGGCTCCACAAACCGGTGAACAAGCTCTCCGAGGCCCTGGTCAAGGAGGCCATGCGGGCGTTGGCAGGGATCGACGAGTTGGTATACATGACCGAGCCCTCGGGTGGAATCGATCCCTTCGATGAGCAGGTGATGCCCCGCATAAAGGAGCTCCCCTGCCCCAAGATCCTCCTCGTGAACAAGATCGACCTCGCGAAGGGAAACCAGCTCCCCGAGACCCTTCTTGCCTACGACTCCCTGGGGATATTCCAGGAGATCGTTCCCATCTCCTGTTCCCGGGGGAAGAACCTGGATCGAGCCCTACAGGTGATCATCCGGTACCTCCCCGAGGGGGAGCCCCTCTTCCCGGAGGGGATGCCCACCGATAAACCCTTGGAGTTCATCATCGCCGAACTCATCCGCGAAAAGATCTATCACTTCACCTATCAGGAGATCCCCTACTCCACCGCGGTGGTGGTGGAAGAGATAAGGGAGAGGGAAGATAAACCCCTCATCGAGATCTACGCCACCATATACGTGGCCAAAGATTCCCAGAAGGCCATCGTGATCGGACGGAAAGGACAAAAGCTCAAGGAGATCGGGAGGGCGGCTCGGCTCGAGATCGAGGCCTTGCTGGGCAAGCAGGTCTACCTCGCCCTTCAGGTGAAGGTGAAGAAGAACTGGATCGAGGACGATACCATGATCTCCCGGTTCCTCTATGCCAATGAGTGACGGGTTCCCCGTAGAGGCTCCCCGTTCCTTCGAAGAGTTCTCCGCTTGTGAGAAGCTTCAGGAGGCCCTCGATCCCCCGGTTCCGGCGGTGGTACCGGCTTGGCATCTATGGGAGCTGGCGCAGGCCGGGGCCGTGTTGAGGGTTTGCTTCGATGGTTTGGGGATGGCTCGCGAACCGTTGGGGTTGGTGCTGGCGTTGTCGCAGGGGACGGCTTTACGCGCGGTCCTTTACGGAGTGCGGCGCGATCTCGCTCAGCCCGAGGAAGTGTTCGGGGCCATTGTGGCCGAGATCTTTAGCCAAGCACAAAACAAAAATGCCACCGAGATCCTTTGGCCTTTCGACCCGCTGGAACCCCGTTGGGCTGAGCTTTTCCTGGAGGTATTGGGGGCTGAAGCCCGAAGGTACGAGCTTCGCCGTGACCGCAGCGGTGAGATCCGATATCTGCGGGCCTTGGCCTCCCTTCCGGTGGGAAAGGGACCCCTGCCGAAGGCGTGGAAGACGGCCGCCTTGAAGGGCTTCTTCCCCGTGAACACCACCCGTCCCGCCCCCGGGGGCTGCGGGAGCCCGCCTCTTGGAACCTCCATCTGACCGCGCCCCACCTTGTCCTCGAGATCCCGGGCCGGGGGATGGCTTCCCTCCCCACTTCTTTGGCCAAGCCTTGGCGAGGGGCGTGGGAGGCACTGGAGGCATACTTCGACAGAGGCTATGCCCTGGCGGGCCTTTACCGCCAGGGCGACCGCGCCTTCCTCGTGTTGGAGAGGAAGTCCGCGGATCGTTAAGCTGAAGGGACATGGAGGCGAGGATCGTCATCGAACCGGTGGAGGATCTGGAGGGCTTTCACGAATGTGAGCGACTCCAGAAGGAGATCTGGGGGTTCGATGACATCGCGGTGGTCCCGGACCACGTCCTCCTCACGGTGGTAAAGGGCGGAGGGCTTCTTCTGGGGGCCTTCACGGAAGAAAGGAAGATGATAGGTTTTGCCCTCTCCTTCTTCTGCCGCACCGAGGACGGCACCCCCAAGCACTGTTCCCTCATGGCGGCGGTGAAGGACGGGTGGCGGGACAAAGGCCTGGGATACAGGCTCAAGCTGACGCAAAGGGAATACGTGCTGCGCCAGGGGGTGGAGCTCATCACCTGGACCTTCGATCCCCTCGAGTCGCGCAATGCTCACTTCAACCTGAACAAATTGGGATGTGTTGCCACCCGCTACCACCTGAACTACTACGGATCGCTTAGAGACGAGAGAAACAGGGGGCTTCCCACCGATCGGTTCTCGTGCGAATGGCACCTCAAATCCCCTCGGGTGGAGCGGCGGATAGCCCAGGGGTTCCGAGGGTTCCCCAAGGGCTTGGTACGGGAGCTTCCGTGCGTCCTCCGGGCCGAGGGCGAGGAACCGGGGCCGGTGGAGTTGGGCTTGGAGGAAGAGCGGTTGCTCGTCGAGATTCCCCCCGATTTCCAGGCGCTGCGCCGGGAATCGATGGAGCTCGCCTTGAGGTGGCGGCTCGCGGCCCGGGAGGCCCTCTCCCACTACATGGGCCGGAGTTATTTGGGCACAGGCCTCGTTCGCGATGGAAAAAAGAGCTTTCTTCTTTTGGAACGAAAGGCACTTGAGGAGGTGTTTTCTTCCCCATGATCTCCCTCGAGGCGTTGGAGCTTTTCGTGGTAGAGCTTGTCCTGAAACACCCGTTCAGGACGAGTTTCGGGGAGGAGCGGAAAAGAAAGGTCCTGTTGGTAAAAGTCATCGGCGAGGAAGCGGTGGGATGGGGCGAATGCGTGGCTTCCTCCGGTCCTTGGTATTCCTATGAGACGGTGGACACCGCGCTCCACGTGATCCGGGATTTCATCGCTCCCCTCCTAAGGGAAGGCCGCTTGGAGACGCCCCGGGATTTTCCCGCCCTCGTCTCCCCCATTAGAGGGCATCCCATGGCCAAAGCGGCGGTGGAGGCAGCCTTGTGGGACCTTTACTGCCGGATAAAGGATGTGCCCCTCTGGCGGGAGATCGGGGGCGTGCGGGAGGAGGTCACATCCGGCGTCAGCATCGGTATTCAGCCCTCCATACCCGAACTGCTGGAGCGCGTGCGGGGGTTCGTGGAGCAGGGCTATCCGCGGGTGAAGCTCAAGGTAAAACCGGGTTGGGACATCGCGGTCCTCGAGGCCGTGCGGGGGGAGTTTCCGGAGGTAAAACTCCAAGTGGACGCCAACTGCGCCTACCGCCCGGGGGACCCAGCCCTCAAGGAATTCGACCGCTTCGACCTCTTGCTCTTGGAACAGCCGTTCCACTACGAGGACCTCCTGGAACACGCCCGCTTGGCCCGGGAGATCTCCACCAGGGTTTGCCTCGATGAGTCCATCGGCTCCCCGTATCGGGCGCGGGAGGCCCTGGAACTGGGGGCGTGCGCGGTGATCAATATCAAGCAAGGTCGGGTAGGGGGCCTCACGGCAGCGATGGAGATCCATGATCTTGCCCAGGAGCGGGGGATCCCGGTTT
>JAGGWU010000082.1 GCA_021163465.1 Candidatus Bipolaricaulota bacterium | reverse complement strand
GGCCATGATGTACGAAGCCTTCTGCATCCTGGCCTGCATCATCATCTGCTTGAGAGAACTTTTGAAATGACTTCTAGCACGTTCACCCACCGCTCGGTATCGATCCCCTCGTCTGGAAAGAGCTTTCTTAGCCCTCTCCCGATTACCTGCTCGGGGAGGATCTCCCTTTCCGAGGCGTACGACCGAAGGCCAAGGATAACCGTGACCGACCGCACGCCCCATCCTTCGTTGAGCATCATCACGCTGCTGATGACCTCGATGGGGTTGTCCGGCTCGTCCAATCCCCGAACAAGTTTGAGCGCAAGCTCACGGTCTAGTTCCTTTTCCTCGCCGTTTATCAGAATCCTCGACACGATTTCCCTTCCCCCCGACTTGAGCCGAGCTTTCCACTCGTCCAGTTCCGAGTGAACGAGGATCATGTTGGCTGGACTAATGTCTGGTTCCTTTAGGAGTTCCTCATATATGGCCTCGGCGTCCTCGATCTCGTCCGCCATGATAAAAAGCACGGATTTCTTTCCAAGTTCCCTGAGCTTCGCCCGGTGCTTCCGCCATCGGTCGAGCGCAGCCTCTATATAGGGGCGGAAATCCTCAATGCGGAACCCTCTTCTTACGGGTGGCGCTTCGTAAAGGACGACCTTGGCCGGGTATTTGACGATTCCTGTCTGCAGGGCTTCCCTCAGCGAGAAGTCGACGATGATCCAGGGAAACAGAGCTCCTCTTTCGTCCTTCGGTGTAGCGCTAAAATCCAGTTCCATGAAGACGCCCCTGGAGAAGCGCTCCGAAAGGGATTTATGCAGGTCCCAGAGATAGTTCTGCCATTGGCTTTCCTCGCGGTGAATGTGATGGGCCTCGTCCTTCAGGATCATGAGGCCGGGATAACGGTTCAATATCTCCCACAGTTTGATCGAGCTTGCCTTATAGGGGTCCTTTCCAGGATCTGGAACGCCAAATAGAGCCCCAATAAGGTCTTCTTTTTGCTTTCTTGCTCTTTGCCGGAAGCCAATCTGATGGATGTTGGTAACGAAGATCACTCCTTCGTCTTCGGGCGGCGAGAACCTGTCGGCGTCGGAGAAGGTGTCCCGGGTGACCACCCGCACCTTGAAGTCCTTCTTCCATTCCTCCGGTATGAGGTGGAATTCGTCGAAAATGGACAAGTCCTCCAGGTCGCGCCGCAGCCGGTCGTAAACGATGATGTTGGGGGCCACGAACAGGAAAAACCGCGTGAACCGCTCCCGGTCCTCGCGAAGGTAGTTGAAAAAGGACCACACACTGAGGAGGGCCATGACCAGGGTCTTCCCGGAGCCGGTGGCCATCCGGAAAGCGTAGCGTGGGTATTTGTCGTACTCTGAGTATCCCTCGAGCCGGAAAGCGCCGTACTTCTCGATAAGCTCAGTCACCCTTGTGATGCCCTTGACCTCGTAAAGGTAAACTAAGGTTTCCACCGCTTCCCGCTGCGAGAACCAGAGGACCCGCTCCCGCGGATACTCGAACCAGAAGTTCAAAAGGAACCGCGTGGTGTCGGAGATGTCCGGATACCCACTCTCCCGCCAGTCCTTCACCTCGAGCCGCAAGTTGTTCACACAGAGGGCTTCGGATGGAAGCGGGCATAAGGGTTCCCCTTCTGACGCTCTTCATTTGCCCAGGCGACACCGTTGAGGATGTACTCCTTGAACCTTCTTTGGGCCACATCGAGATACTGCGTGTCGAACCTGCACGCTTTCGGGTAAGGCTCGAGCAGGGAGTCGGGCGGGACAAACGTGATGTCCGAAGGGGGTTTCCGGACCTCGAAAGAGGGCATCCCCTCATTGCTTCTCCTTCTCCTCGGCATCGCCTATTCCCCCACCGTGAGTTTCAGTTCCCGGGAAGTCTCGCCGCCGAAGATATCCGTGACCTTGACCACCACCTTGTAGGTCCCCGGCTCAGGATAGGTGTGGACGGCGCTGACCTTCACACTGCCCTCCCCGGGCTTCCGGTCGAAACTGACGAAGTCGTGCTTGAACACGACCCCATCATAGTTCCAGTCCACCGTCCAATAATTGATGAGCGGGAGGAAATAGCGCTGTCTCTGATCATCGCTTGTGGCCGCCTCTATTCTCTCGCGGATCTCCTCCTCCAGGTCCTCATAGCCGTGCGGGAGCCTTACCCAGAAGTCCTTAATGGTGATCGTGACCTCTAGGCCATCTTTGCGAACGTCCAGCCTGAGATAGCCGGGTTCCACGAACCGTAGATGCCTGCGGACGTCCTCCGGGAAAGCATAGTCTGGACGAATGGCGTCAGAGGAGCTGATCTTGTGTTTTTTCAGAACTTCTTCCAGCCGGCTCACGGGCGGAATGTGGAGGAGTCTGAGATTAACGCTCTGCCGTTCCCAGTAGTCCTTTGCCCGCTCAAAAGTATCCGGGGCCCAGTCCCATCCGAGGATGACCAGCGTCCAGCCGTCACGATAAAAGGGCGTCTCCCGGAACTCCTCGATCGTCTCAAGGATCTCGGCAGGCGTCACGGGGAAATTGGCCTGTCCCACGTGGACCACCTCTTTTTCGCGTTCCCGCAGCCCGTGAAGGTGGCGGAAGGGCTGTTTCATGGGCGAGGCACCGTAAAGGTTCAGCACGAGACGAATGGCGTCGGTGCGGTTCGTCATCCGGTCTGTCAAGTAGTTGGCGATGGTCACAAGGTAGAAGGGGCGGCAAGGTCTCTCATAGCGGGGACGCTCGCTCTCGTCTTCGACCCGGATGCCCAGCGCCTTGGAGTTGGCGATGTCCAAGAGGCGTTTTCTTGTCACATGGATAGCATATTTGGACATATCGCAGCAGACCCAGCGCCGACCCAGTTTTTCAGCAACCGCTGCAAGAGTGCCAGAACCACAGAAGAAGTCCGCAACTATGTCTCCTTTGTTTGAAGATGCTAAAATAATGCGTTCAAGGAGCTTTTCGGGTTTTTGTGTGGGGAAGTTTAGGCGTTCTTCTGTAGATGCACCCAGATATATGTTTTGCCATACGTCATGAACTAAAACCCCAGGCATCTCATCTAAATATTGTTTATAATAATACTTTGCTTTGGGATTTTTAACTAATTTACTTCTTTTTTTAACTTTTCAAATGTCTCCGGAGAATAAGTTTTAATCTATAGAGACCTTTCTCATCTTTGTATCTATAATGCTGTTTGATGTATTCATCGGCCCTGTTAAAAACATCCGTCCACGATGAGGTTGTGGAGCCAAGCGAAGGCCCAAAGCCACCTCCTCAAGCTGTCCAAGCCTTTCTTTGTGGGGAAATAGCGGTCGAAATCCTTGATCCTCCGTTTGAGGAACTCCCCGAAGAACCCCTCGATCACCGACCGCTCCCCTCCCCGAACTACCCTCCAGGTGATCTTCCCCTCTACCTGCCAGAAGGAGAAGGCCGCCCACAACCAACCCCCGTCGGTGATCACCTCCCTGGGCCACTCCCCATACGCCTCCACCAGATGTTCCAAGAAGGCCTCGGCAGTCCCTTCGTCCCTCACG
>JAGGWU010000175.1 GCA_021163465.1 Candidatus Bipolaricaulota bacterium | reverse complement strand
CCCCCTCCACCGCCCACATGTACGCCCTGAACGCCCAGCTCGACTACATCCTGGAGGAAGAGGGCCTGGAGCGGCGGTTCGCCCGCCACGAGGAGATGGCGCGGATGGTCCAGGCTTGGGCCAAGAAACACTTCGACATCTACCCCGAGGAAGGGTACTGGTCCAAGACCCTCACGTGTGTGGTGAACACCCGGGGGATCTCGGTCAGGGGCCTCATCGACCGTTTGGTGGCGGACTACAACATGCGCATCGCCAACGGCTACGGGGATTTGAAGGAGAAGACCTTCCGCATCGCCCACATGGGTGACCTCACTCCCGCCGACGTGGCCGGGCTCTTGCACGCCCTGAACGAGATCCTCGAACTCACCTGACCCGTTACGCGTTACGCGTGACGCGTCACGGGAGGAGGAGGGGAAATGAAGGTATTGGTATGTGATCCGCTGGATCCCAAGGCGGTGGAGAGGATCAAGGGGGCAGGGCTGGAGGTGGTGGAGCGGGTGGGGATGTCCCCCGAGGAGCTCGCCGCAGAACTGAAGAAGGGTTACGAGATAATCATCGTCCGTTCCGCCACCAAGGTCCGCCGCCCCGCCATCGAGGCCGCCCAAGGCTTAAAACTCATCGTCCGCGCCGGGGTGGGGTTGGACAACATCGATGTGGACGCCGCGAAGGAGCGGGGGATCGAGGTCAAGAACACCCCCAGGGCCAGCTCCGTCTCGGTGGCGGAGCTGGCCTTCGCCCACATGCTCGCCCTGGCCCGCTCCCTCCCCCAGGCGACCCAGTCCCTACGCGAAGGCAAATGGGAGAAAAAGGCCTTCAAGGGGGTGGAGCTCTACGGCAAGACCCTGGGGGTGATCGGGATCGGGAGGATCGGGCGCGAGGTGGCCAAGCGGGGGCTCTGCTTCGGCATGCGGGTGATCGCTTGCCGCAAGCACCTCACCAAGTCCCCGCTCCCGGAGGTCCCGCTCGTTTCCCTGGACGAGCTCCTCCGGGAGAGCGATTTCGTCACCCTCCACATCCCCCCGGATCCCGCCGGCCCGGTGATCGGCAAGGAGGAGATCGCGAAGATGAAGGACGGGGCCTACATCATCAACTGCGCCCGGGGCGGGGTCGTGGACGAGGAGGCGCTCCTTGAGGCGCTGGACTCCGGGAAGCTCGCCGGGGCAGGGCTCGACGTGTTCGGGGAGGAACCTCCCACAAACGAGCGCCTCCTCAAACACCCCAAGGTAACCCTCACCCCCCATATCGGGGCACAAACGAAAGAGGCCCAGGCCCGGGTGGGCGAAGAGGTGGCCGATATCGTCATCTCCTTCGCCAAGGGCGGGGCGCGTGCGTGACGGGCGCAAAAAGGAGGGGAGATGGCGGTGATCCACCCCTTCCGGGGGATCCGTTACAACCTCGACGCGGTGGGGGACCTCTCCAAGGTGGTCACACAGCCATATGACCGGATCGGCCCCAAAGAGGAAGAGGAATACAAGAATCGCTCGCCCTACAACATCGTGCGGGTGATCGGGGGAAAGGTCCCCCCGGCCGACGACGCCGAGTACCTCCGCCGGGCCGAGACCTTCCGGGAGTGGCTTGCGGACGGGATACTGGTCCAAGATCCCGAGCCGGGGATCTACGCCTACTGGCAACGGTTCGAGTGGGACGGAAAAGCCCATACCCGCAAGGGCTTCGTGGCCCTCATCGACCTCCGGGAAAGCGGGGTCAAGGCCCACGAGCGGACGCTGAAGGGCCCCAAGGAGGACCGGCTGAAGCTTTTGCGGGCCTGTGAGGCCAACTTCGGCCACGTCTTCCTCCTGTACCGCGATCCCTCGCTTGCGGCCTCCAAAGCCGTCTCCGAAGCGATCGCCGGGAAAGAACCGGATATGCGGGCCACCGATGACTTCGGGAACGAACACCTGCTCTGGAGGATCACCGATCCTGCGGTGATCGAGGCGACGAAAGAGACGCTGCGGCCCCTCCAAGCCTACATCGCCGACGGTCACCACCGGTTCGAGACCGCCAAGGTCTTCATGGAGGAATGCTTCCGGAAGGGCTGGGTGCCGGTTCCCCCCGAGACCTTCACCTCCAGGATGGTAACCTTGGTGAACACCGAGGAGCCCGGGCTCGTGATCCGGCCCATCCACCGCATCGTCCACTCCCTCCCCGGATTTGACTACGGGGAGTTCCTGAAGGCGCTCGAGGGGGATTTCCGGGTGGAGTCCCTGGGTTCCCTGGAGGAAGCCCGGGAAAGGCTCACCGCCGGGCTCGGCAGGGAACACGTGTTCGTGTTCTACTCAGAGGGTAAATTCCACGCCGCGGTCCTCAGGGACGATACAGACATCCAAAGGCTCGTTCCCGGGGAAAAGCCCCTGGAGTGGAAGCGGTCGGATGTCTCGATCCTCCACGCCGCGATCTTGGAGAGGCTGCTGGGGATCGACGCCGAGGCGCTGGCCAGGCAAACGAACGTGGACTTCACCCCCTACGCCGAAAGGGTTATCGAGGCGGTGGATCAAGGAAAGGCCCAGCTCGGCATTCTCCTCAATCCCACCCAGGTAGGGGATGTATTGGCAGTGGCGGATGTGGGCGAACGCATGCCCCAAAAGTCCACGGATTTCTACCCCAAGCTCCTAACAGGGCTTGTCGCGATGAAGATGGAAATAAGGAAGACGTGAATCGAGGAAAGAACCGGGGGCGCGGCGCCCCCGGTTCTCTTTTTAAAGGAAAATTACCACTTCTGCTTCTTTTCGTAGTTTTTCTATGAACTCCTTCCAGCACGCGTCCTTTTTCTGTTTCATAAGCGCCGTTAAGATCTCCCCCCCGACCTCATCCAGGGGCTTTACGTTCCCTTCCGCGTCTGCGAAGGAGTCCCGATGTTCTTCGTAATAAGCTTCGATCTCTTCCTCGGTCACCGAGACCTGAGCAACGACGGAATCCTTGAGCAAGTCTATCAACATCTGTTCCTCGATCTCCTCTCTGATCTGGGTCCGGAACTCCTCCAAGGTCTGGCCCCCCTGAGCCTTGAGGATTTCGGAAAGTTGTTCCTCGGTTAACTGGTTCCGCTTTAGGATCTCCTGGATCGTGGCGTCTACCCTTGAGTTTAGGGCCTCTTCCGGCACCGTCAGGCCGCGGGTACGGGCCTCCTGGACCAAGAGATGCCACCGGATCATGCTCTCCAGCACATCACGTTCGTATGCCTTGAGGAGGGCCTTTCCCTCCTCGGTGGTAAGGAGGACCTGGGCGAAGCGGGGGTACTGTTGGTAAAGCGAGAAAACGATCCTCGGGATGTCAGTAAGCCGGTCGAGCTCGGGCTTGGTGATCTCCTCCCCGTTGACCACTGCCACCACCGATGGCGTCTGCAAGGGGGGTTGGGCCAGGGCTGCGAAAGGGAGGAACACAAAAACGATCAAGAAAAGCTTTCTCACGGAACTCACCCCTTCCTTTGGTTTCGCCATTCTCACCCCAAGCGGCTGGGACGTCAACCGGGGACCTTCACCTCGATTGGCATCTCGGGTATGATGGGATTCAGGGTTTAGGAGGTGAAGATGCGTCGAGGAGCGCTTACTGCGGGGGTCCTTCTTCTCGGCTTCGCCGGGATGGCCATGGACATCTCGGGTATGTGGGATACCACCCTCACCCTGGGAGGGTACCCGGATCCCATGAGCTCCCTCACCCTCAACCTCGGCCTCGCCGAGGGTTGGGAGCTCACCACGGTTTGGTCCTTGGAAGGCTCGACCTTAGTGGGCCACGAGATCACCCTGGAGGGTTCCCTCGGGGCCCTGGGGATCTCCGGCGGGGCGGCCTTCCGCATCCCCGAGGGCGCCACGCCCACCCAGCTAGGCCCCCTTCACTTCTCCCTTGAGGGCCTGGAACTCACAGGGGGCTACATAAGCCTTGCCCTGTCGCTGGGCGACTTCACCTTCAAACTGACCCTGGTGGAAGGCGCGCCGCCGGAACGCTGAGCTCGATGGAATTTGCCTTGGGATATGGGGATGGGTACATCCGTTTCTCCATCCCCGACGCTAACTTCGCGGGGGAGATAAGATCCGCTCCCGTCTCTTCCCCTTCGTTCGCGGCGGCTTTCGCTTCCGCGTGGGCGTCACCTCACGGCCTCCCCGCGCCGCTTGAGGAGGTCATCGAGAAGGGGAAACGGCTCCTCTTCATCGTCCCCGACCACACCCGCAAGCTCCCCACCGAAGCGATCCTGCGGGAGGTCTGGGGGCGGCTTGCCCGAAGGCTTTCCCCTCGGGATGTGATCGTTCTGATCGCCACCGGGACCCACCGGGCCACCCGGCCCGATGAGCTCGCCGCGATCCTCGGGGAGTTCCGGAACCTCTTCCGGGTCGTGGTCCACGATGCCGAAGGGGAGCTCGTGCGGGTGGGAACCACCTCCCTGGGGACTCCGGTGGAGGTTAACCGCTTGGTGTGCGAAGCCGATCACATCATAACCATAGGTCACATCGGGATGCACTATTTCGCGGGCTACTCCGGGGGACCGAAGATGATCCTCCCCGGGGTGGCGGGGGCCGAGACCATCCGACTGAATCATATGCGGCTCGTTGAACCCAGCGCCTACGCTTGTGTTTACGAAGCGAACCCCATCCACCGGGAAATGCGGGAGGCGGTGGGGATGGTCGGGGTCTTGGCCATCGTGGATGTGGTGCTTTCGGGTGATGGGACGCCTTTGCGGTTCTTTGTGGGCGATCCCATAGAGGCCCATCGTGCAGGGGTTGCGTTTTGGGACAGCATCTTTCAAGTGAAGGTCCCCCAACGTGCCGATCTCGTCATCACCTCTCCCGGCGGCTACCCCAAGGACATCAACCTCTACCAGGCCCACAAGGCCATCTTCAACGCCGCCCGGGCGGTAAAGGACGGGGGAATGATACTTTTGATCGCGGAATGCCGCGATGGCATCGGTCACCCTGTGTTTGCCGATTGGGCACGCAGGGCCCGAGATCTCGACGGCGTCATGGAGATCATGAAAGAGGAGGGGTTCAAGATCGGGGGACATAAGGCTTACTTCTTCGCCTTGGATCGCAAAAGGGGCATCAGGCACCTCCTCCTTTCCTCGCTTTCCCCGGAAGAGGTGCGGTCGCTGGGGATCGAGCCCGTGTCATCGGTGGCCGAAGCGCTGGACCTGGCCCGGGAGACGTTCGGCCCCAATTTTTCTGTACTCGTAATGCCACATGGGAACGACACTTTTCCCGTGAGCCCTCCCTGACCCGGGGATGGCGGTTGTATCTGGGCCGTAAGTCCCCTCCACGGGCGGACTACCTAGCGGGGAGGTTGGCGCATACGGCTTCGCTGTGATCCGACACGGGGACCGAGGGCAGTCCCGGTCCCTGTGTCCCTTTGGTCTTGCAAAGATCGGCTGGCTCGGTAAGCTTGTTGCCGTCCAGGAGGTTCGATGGGTGGTGTAGGCAAATACATCATACAACGTGTTCTCCTCACCATCCCGATGGTGTTTGTCCTCCTTACCGCTGTTTTCCTCATGCTGCGGTTGATGCCCGGCGACCCGGTATTGGCCATGCTCGGTGGGCGCAATGTATCCCCCCAGCTTATCGAAGAACGACGGAAGGAGTGGGGACTGGATAAACCTTTACATATCCAGTACCTGAACTACCTCGCCCAGGTAGTACGGTTGGATTTTGGAAAATCTTCCCGCACGGGAAAGCCTGTGACGCAGGAGCTCTTCACCCGCCTTCCCGCTACGTTAGAACTGTCCGTCTGGGGGATGTTTTTCGCGGCCCTCTTCGGCATCACCACCGGGATATGGGCCGCGGTGAGGGCGGATAAGACCGCGGATCACGTGATCCGCGTCTTTCACATCGGGTCCTTCGCCATCCCCATCTTCTGGTTGGGCCTCATGCTCCAGATGATCTTCGCCGTGCAGCTCGGTTGGCTCCCGGTGGCGAAGCGGGTCACGGGAATCTACGCGTATACCTTCCGTCCCATAACCCGGTTTTATCTTTTGGATGCCATCATCCTGCGTGACGGAAAGCTCCTTTTGGATGTGCTCAAACATCTAATCCTCCCCGCGGTGACGTTGGGAATCGCCCTCACCGGTTTCCTGGGACGGATGACCCGGGCGGCGATGCTGGAGGTCCTGGACGCCGACTACATCACCACCGCCCGCTCCAAAGGGCTCAAGGAACGAATCGTTATCCTCAAGCACGCGCTACGTAACGCCTTGATACCCATCGTCACGGTGATGGGGCTTCAGTTCGCGATTCTTATGGGTGGAGCGGTGCTCACCGAGACGGTGTTCTCTTGGCCGGGGGTCGGGGGGTTTCTGGTGAGGAGCCTGGACGCTAGGGATTGGAACGCGATACAAGGAACGATCGTGTTCATCGGGATCTTCATCGCCACCATCAACCTCATCGTGGACATCCTCTATTCGATCATCGATCCGAGAGTGAGGTACTGATGCGGGTATCCCAAATCCTTTTCGCCCCGATTTTCAGGGCTTTGCGCCCGGTCAGGCGTCAGCGCCTCCTCCAGGTGGGGCTGGCCATCGTGATCGCCCACATCCTCATGGCCATAATATGTGGCCCCACCGGGAACAAAGAGGATCCCTATGGCCTTACCCGGTTGATCCCCCCGTACAACCCCGAGAAGACCTATCGGGAATTCCCACGTTTGGCTCCTCCATCGGCCCAACACTGGATGGGGACAGATCACCTCCAACGGGACGTGTTCAGCCGCGTGATCTCGGGGGGCTGGGCGCCCATCGTGGTGGCGTTCTCCTCCATCGCCATCTCGCTCACCATAGGGTCGATAATCGGGTGGATATCGGGCTTCGCGGGAGGACTTCTAGATCGGGTCCTCTCCCTCACCATGGACGCCATTTATTCCTTCCCCTCCATGATCCTGGCCATCGCCCTGGTGGCGGTGATGCAGCCGGGGCTGGTGCCCATGATCACGGCTATTGCGGTGGTTTACATCCCCACTTACTTCCGCGTCACGCGGGCTGAAGTGCTGCAGATCCGGGAGCAGACCTTCGTAGAGGCAGCCCGTTCGGTGGGGGCTTCGTGGTGGCGGATCCTCCTGCGCCACATCGCGCCCAACACGGTGAACGCCATCATGGCCGTTTCCTCTTTCAACATCGCCGATGCCATCCTCACCGAAGCCGCCATGTCGTTCTTGGGCTATGGCCTTCCCCCGCCGGCCCCGGACTGGGGGTTCGACATCCAAAACGGCCAGCGCTTCTTGCAGTCGGGGTACTGGTGGCTCATTACCTTCCCAGGGCTAATGATTTTGTCGCTCTCCTTGGGCTTCGGCCTGATCGGCGAGGGGATCTCCGACTTGGTCAACCCCAAGCGGCGGCGGAAAAAGATGGCTTGAGGCTTAACGGGGTCCGGGAAGGCTGCTATAATAAAATCTGTGGCCATTTTGAAGCGGGGAGGTGATAGGAGGAAGAAACCCTGCTGAAGGTCCCTAACTCAAAGGAGGTGTGGTTATGAGAAAACTTTTCGTCGCTTTGCTTATCCTTGGGTTGGCGGTTGGAGCTTGGGCGCAGAAGGATATCTTGATCCTGGGGACCACGGACCGCATTACCCAACTTGCGTTCGCTAACTCCTATGACCACTTCACCTGGCACATCTTGCGTCACACCACCAGGGCCCTGGTGGGGCTTGAGCCCGGGACCAACAAGGTGATCCCCGCTGTGGCCGAGTCCTGGGAGATCTCCGACGATGCCATGGTCTACACCTTCCACATCCGCCCGGGGCTAACGTTCTGGGATGGCACGCCTTGTGACGCTAAGGTGGTGAAGTGGGCCCTGGAGCGCACCATGCGCCTTGATGGTCCCGAGGGCGGTGTCTTCTTGATCAAGGACCCGATCGACCGGATCGAGGTGGTGGATGACCTCACCGTAAGGATCTACCTGAAGTATCCCGATCGTACGTTCCTCATTCGGATGGCCGACAACGTGATCCCGGCCCTGATCTATGCCAAGGCCCCTGAGGACAAGTTCTGCGAGACCGGCCAAGACTACGTGGGCCTCGGCCCTTACCGGATCGTGGAATACGTGCCGGATGAGCGCGTGGTCCTGGAGGCGGTGGATACCTACTTCGGCAAGAAGGCCAAGACCAAGAAGATCGTCTGGGCGATGTATGCGGATGCCGCCGCCCTGCGCGCGGCCATCGAGGCGGGGGACATCGATGTGGCCTTCCGCACCTTCAACCCCATCGACCTCATCGACCTCCAGAAGAACCCGGATCTCCAGGTGATCGCCGGGCCCAGCGCTTCCATCCGTTACATGCTCTTCAACGTCACCCAGCCTCCGGTGGACAACGTCTTCGTACGCCAGGCCATCGCCTACGCCGTGGACCGTGACGCCATCTGCAAGCTGGTGTTCTCCAACCTGAACAAGCCCATTTATACCATGGTGCCAAAGGGCCTACCCCCCGCCGGCGCTTCCATCGACGTCTTCCCCAAGCGGGACCTGGAAAAGGCCCGGGAGCTCCTCCGCCTGGCCGGTTACTCCGAGGAGAACAAGCTCAAGGTGAACCTGTGGTACACCCCCAAGCACTACGGGACCACCGAGGCCGATGTGGCCGCGGTCCTCAAACAGGCCATCGAGGAGACCGGCATGGTGGAGGTCACCGTCCAGTCCCTGGAGTGGGGCGCCTACACCGAACGGATGTCCCAGGGCGGCTTCGATATGTTCCTCCTGGGGTGGTACCCGGACTACCTCGAGGCCTCCAACTTCTTGGAGCCCTGGACCACCGGCGCCCCGGAGGGACTGGGCACCTTCTTCAACCATCACCCCAACTACCCCGCCTACAAGCGCATCATGGAGGTAGCCCTCTCCACGGTGAATGATGAGAAGGCCGCCAAGCTCTACCAGGCTATTCAGATTCTCTCTGCTTATGA
Organism: Candidatus Bipolaricaulota bacterium; assembly: GCA_021163465.1. Classification (GTDB taxonomy): domain Bacteria; phylum Bipolaricaulota; class Bipolaricaulia; order Bipolaricaulales; family Bipolaricaulaceae; genus UBA3571. The sequence goes on along the minus strand of JAGGWU010000175.1, from coordinate 7,109 downwards.
CGTCATGTGGATCCCGCTTTGGGCCAACATCCAGCAGGCCTATGTGGTGGCCAAGAAGGACGTAAAGGGCCTCGTGCTCGACCTCACCATGGAGCTCCACCTCGACCTCCTCTATCGGGAGTGAGGGCCAGCGGCTGAGGAATGAAGGGGCCGGGCCATCCCGGCCCCTTTCTTTTTCTTTGTGGACAACCTTCCTTTTCTTCCCCCACCTCATCTGGGTTACACTAAAGCGATCTCAGCCCGTTCGATAGGAGGGCGGATGACCACCATAGAGGAAATTTGGGCAAGGGAGATACTGGATTCCCGCGGCAATCCCACTGTGGAGGTGGAGGTCACCCTGGAAAACGGGGTCCGCGCCCGGGCCGCCGTCCCATCCGGAGCGTCCACCGGTACCTATGAAGCCCTGGAGCTCCGGGATGGGGACAAGCGGTACCTCGGAAAGGGGGTGCGGCGTGCGGTACGCAACGTCAACGAGATCATCGCCCCCGAGATCGTGGGCATGGACCCCACTCTACAGGAGGAGATCGATCGGTTGCTCCTCGAGCTCGATGGGACCGAGAACAAATCACGGCTCGGGGCCAACGCCATCCTGGGGGTCTCGCTCGCGGTGGCCAAGGCCGCTGCGGCCCACCTCGGCCTTCCCCTTTTCCGCTACATCTCCGGGATTCGCGCCGGCAGGATGCCCGTTGCTCTCATGAACGTCTTGAACGGCGGAAAACACGCGGATAACAACCTCGAGATCCAGGAGTTCATGATCGTCCCCGTTAGGGGGGATACCTTCGCCGAGAGGCTCCGGATCGGGGCCGAGGTCTTCCACACCCTGAAAAAGCTCCTGAAGGGCGAAGGCTACTCGGTGGCCGTGGGGGACGAAGGGGGATTCGCCCCCACCCTCCCCAACGATGAGGAGGCCCTGAAGTTCCTGCATCGGGCCATCGAGGAGGCAGGTTATGAGCCCGGGAAGGACGTGGCCTTGGCCCTCGACTGCGCCGCCACGGAGTTCTTCGACGCGGAAACGCAACGCTACCGCTTGAGCGGCGAGCTCACTTCAGAAGAGCTCATCGACCTTTACGAGGAATGGGTGGGACGATACCCCATCGTTTCCATCGAAGACGGGCTCGCGGAGGAGGACTGGGACGGTTGGTCAAAGCTCACCCAGCGGTTGGGGGAGCGGGTGCAGCTTGTGGGGGATGACCTCTTCGTCACCAATCCCAAGAGGCTCAAGCGGGGGATTGAGCTCGGGGTGGCGAATTCGATCCTCATAAAGCTCAACCAGATCGGCACCGTCACCGAGACGTTGGAGACGGTGGAGACCGCCCATCGCGCGGGGTACACCGCCATCATCTCCCACCGGTCCGGAGAAACGGAGGACGTGTCCATCGCCCACTTCGCCGTGGGTACCGCTTGCGGTCAGATAAAGACCGGGTCCCTATCCCGCTCCGAACGGGTCGCCAAGTACAACGAGCTTCTGCGCATCGAGGAAGACTACGAGCCGCCCCTGGCGCCCTGGCCACGGCCCCTCCCGGGGACGTAAGCCATGCCCCGACGCGCGGTCGGAGCCATTTTGGTGATGGCGCTTTTGGGGTGCCTTCTTTGGCTTTACCTGGGGAAGGTCTTCCTCATCCAAAGGCTCCACCGAGAGCTTGTGGACCTGGAGGAGAGGAAGCGGGAACTCGAGATCGAGATCGGAAAGCGACGTGATATGCTTGCCCATATGGACGAACTTCAAAGGCTGGCGATTCGTACGAAACTGCATTACGGCCTCCCGGGGGAGCTGGTAGTGCTTTTCGACGTGGGGAGATGAGCTTCGTACACCTCCACGTCCACTCCGAATACTCCCTCCTTGACGCCACGTGTCGGGTGGGGGAGTTGGTGGCGCGGGCTGCGGAGTTAGGGATGCCCGCCCTGGCCCTCACCGACCATGGAGTTCTTTCCGGAGCGGTTAAGTTCTACCAAGAGGCGAGGGAAGCGGGGGTAAAGCCGATCTTGGGGTGTGAACTTTACGTCGCCCCGGGGTCCCGTACCGAAAGGAAGGGAAGCCCGGGTGAACGGTTTTATCACCTCGTGGCATTGGCCGAGGATTTTCAAGGCTGGAAGAACCTGGTTAAGCTGGTCAACCGAGCCCACATCGAGGGCTTCTACTATAAGCCCCGAGTGGATTACGAACTTTTGGAACGATTCTCGCAAGGCCTGGTCGTCCTCTCGGCCTGCGATTCGGGCGAGATCCAGAGGAAGCTTTCCGCGGGAGATGAACGGGGCGCGCGGGAGGCGGCGGGGAGGCTTTCCGAGATCTTCAAGGGGCGCTTTTACCTCGAGCTCCAAGACCACGGGCTCGAGAAGAACCGGACCCTCATCAGAAAGCAACTGGAGCTGGCCCGAGCGCTTTCCCTTCCGGTGGTCGCCACCGCGGATGTCCACTACATGTCCCCTGCAGACCGTGAGGCCCACCGGGTCCTCATAAACATCCAAGGGGGGAAGAAGCTCACCGAAGGGGATGCCCGCTCCTTCGAGGGGGAGGATTACCACTTCCTCACCCCGGAGGAGATGGCACGGAAGTTCGGGGAGGTCCCGGAAGCCCTGAAGAATACCTTGGAGATCGCGGAGCGCTGTGAGGTGGAACTCCCACTGGGAGGAAGGCTCCTCCCCCACTTTCCCGTGCCCGATGGCTTCTCTTCTCCTCAGGAGTACCTGGAACACCTGGCATGGAAGGGGGCCCGGGAGCGGTTCAGGGATCCGCTCCCGCCGGAGGTGGAAGAGCGGCTGCGGTACGAGCTTTCGGTGATCGAGAAGATGGATCTCGCCTCTTACTTCCTCATCGTCCAGGACTTCGTGCGCTACGCGCGGGAGGAAGGGATCCCGGTGGGGCCCGGGCGGGGCTCGGCCGCAGGATCGCTCGTCACTTACTGCCTCGGGATCACACAGGTCGACCCCATCAAGTACGGGCTCATCTTCGAACGGTTCCTGAATCCCTCGCGGATTTCCCTCCCCGACATCGACATGGACTTCTGTATACGTGGCCGAGACCGGGTGATCGGGTACGTGGCCGAGAAGTACGGTCGGGATCACCTGGCCCAGATCGGGACCTTCGACCGCATGGCCTCGAGGTCGGTGGTGCGGGATGTGGCCCGCGTGATGGGCCTTCCCTACGAAAAGGCGGACCGGATCGCCAAACTGATCCCCTTTGGGAAGCCGCTCGCGTACGCCCTTGAGAACGTGCCACAGCTCAAGGCGATGCTCGAGGAAGACGCGGAGGTGGCCCGACTCTTCGAGATCGCCCTGAAGCTGGAGGGGCTATTGCGGAACGCCTCCACCCACGCCGCCGGGGTGGTGATCGCCCCGGAGCCCCTGGAGGAGTTCGTGCCGCTTCTGCACCTGGGCGATAACGAATTTGTGACCCAGTTCGACATGCACGACCTCGAGGCCTTGGGCCTTTTGAAGATGGATTTTTTGGGCCTGCGGAACCTCACCATCCTCTACGATACCCGCCGTATGATCGCCGAGAGGACCGGAAAGGAGATCGACCTCCAAAAGATCCCCTTGGACGACGAGGCCACCTACGCCCTCATCCGGGAGGGAAGGACGGACGGGGTGTTCCAGCTGGAGTCGGCGGGGATGAAGGCCCTGGTGAGGCGGCTGGCCCCCACGGAGTTCCGGGAGCTCATCGCGATCCTCGCTCTGTACCGTCCCGGGCCGCTTGAGTCGGGGATGGTGGACGACTACATCGAGCGGAAGCACGGCCGCCAACCGGTGACCTATCCCCACCCCTCCCTGGAGGAGATCCTCAAAGAAACCTACGGCCTCCCCATCTACCAGGACCAGGTGATGCTCATGGCCCAAAAGCTCGCGGGCTTTTCGCTGGCCGAGGCCGACATCCTCAGAAAGGCCATGGGCAAGAAGAAGCCCGAGGTCATGGCGGAGATGCGGGAGAAGTTCGTGGAGGGCTGCATCGCCAACGGCCTCTCCCGAGAGGAAGCCGAGCGCCTCTTTTCCGACATCGAGAAGTTCTCAAGCTACGCCTTCGCCAAGGCCCACGCCGCGGCGTACGCCCACATCACCTACTGGACCGCCTACTTCAAGGCCCATTACCCCACCTACTTCATGGCCGCCCTCCTCTCTTCGGTCCAGGACAACCTGGACAAGGTAGCGGCCTACATCCGGGAGTGCCGGGAGATGGGGATCGAGGTGCTTCCCCCGGACATAAACGAGTCGGACGTGGACTTCACGCCCGTGGGGGAGCGGGTGATCCGGTTTGGGCTGGGGGCGATAAAGCATGTGGGCCGGGCGGCGGTGGAGGCGATCCTGGCGGTCCGAGGGGATGGATTCCGGGATTTCTTCGACTTCTTCCGCCGGATAGACCCCGAGCGGGTGAACCGGGACACGGTGGAGGCCCTCATCAAGGCCGGGGCCATGGACCGGTTCGGTCCGAGGAAGGGGCTCCTGGCTTTGGTGGAAGAGGGGCTTCAGCTTGCCCAAAGGAGCAAGCGGGAAAGGCTCTCGGGGCAACGCTCGTTCTTCGACGGGGAGGAACTCCTCCCCAAGGTGAAGCTCCCCGCCGACGAGTTTCCCAAACGTATGCTCTATGCCTTCGAGCGGGAGTACCTGGGGCTCTTCATCTCCGGCCATCCCCTGGACGAGTATGCCGAGAAGCTCGCGCAATTGGGGGTTGTGCCCCTGGCCGAGATATCCTCCCGACGGGGGAAATTCACCGTGGCGGGATTGGTTAAGAAGGCCACGGTGAAGCCCACCCGGAACGGGGGCCGGATGGCGTTTGTGCTAATGGAAGACAAATCCGGGGAGGCGGAGGTGGTGGTCTTCCCCGGCGTGTATGAGAAGGCCCCGGGCTGGTTTGCGGAAGGTCGCTTACTTATACTCAAAGTGCGTTGGGGCAAACGTAATGGCAACGGGCAGAAGGGCTTGATCGCCGAGGGTGTATCCCTCCTTGAAGAGGAGGCGTTCGAGTTGGGACCCGAGCGGATCACGGTGGAGGTGCCCCTTGGGCTTTTGGACGAGGACTTCCTCAAGCGATTCGTGGAGGTGATTTCCGAGTACCCCGGAAACATCCCTTTGGTGGTAAAGCTTTACGATAACGGGCGTGCAGTGGAGGTGGAGGCAGGAGCGCGTTATCGGGTTTCCGCCTCCGATGAGCTTTTTTCCGCCCTCCAAGCCTTGGGTCCCGGGATCAGGGTGGTAACGTGAGGCTTCCCGGTTGGGTGAAGTTCTTGTTGCCCGGCTTGGGGGTGAAACGTTGGGGTCTATTGGCCCTGGCCTCGTTGGGGGTATTAAGCTTTGGCCTCCTTTGTTTCCTGGGCGAGCAAGGGATCCGTTGGCTTTATCGTACTTTCTTGTTTCACCTCTTGGAACGACCCGTGGTAGGGGCCCTGTGCGTGATCCTGGGGCTTGCCGGGGCGAGCTATGGGATTCAGCGCCTGGTGCGCTCCATCCTTTTTGCCCTCTCCCCCCGCAAGGCCGGATCGCTGGCCGAAGCCCTCTACGAGGCCCGGATCCTCAAACAAGCCCCCAAGGTGGTGGCCATCGGCGGGGGGACGGGGCTCCCCACGGTGCTGCGGGGGCTCAAACATTACACCGCTAACATCACCGCTGTGGTCACCATGATGGATACCGGGGGATCATCGGGGAGGCTCCGGGAAGAGCTCGATGTGTTACCTCCGGGGGACGTGAGGAACTGTTTGTTGGCGTTGGCCGAGGACGAGGAGCGCCTGGCCCGGTTCCTCCAGTTCCGCTTCACCCTGGGCGAAGGGCTCCGGGGTCACGCCTTGGGGAACCTGCTTTTGGCGGGGCTGGAACAGGCTTTGGGGAGCTTCGACCTGGCAGTGGAAGAAGCGAGCCACCTCCTCTCCGTTCGGGGCCAGGTCCTCCCCGCGACGCTGGAGGGGGTACAGCTTGTAGGGGTGATGGAGGACGGGGAGGAAGTGGTGGGGGAGGAGGCCCTCGCCCGGGATCCCCGGCGCGTGGTGCAGGTGCGCCTTTCCCGTACCGCCAAGGCCTATCCCCCTGTGCTCGAGGCTATTGAAGATGCGGACCTTATCGTCCTCGGTCCCGGAAGCCTCTTCACCAGCGTCATCCCAAACCTTTTGGTCGACGGGATAGCGGAGGCCATTGAGTCCTCCCGGGCGGAGAAGATCGTTGTGATGAACCTAATGACCCAGCCCGGGGAGACCGATGGCTTCGCCGCCTCCGATCACCTGAAGGCCCTCTCGGAGTACGTAAACCTCGCGCGGTTCCACGCGGTGGTGGTGAATGCCGAATCGCCGCCCCCGGATGTGCTCGCCCACTACCGCGCCGAGGGAAGCGAACCGGTGCGGGACGACCTTCGGGGCCCTAAGGCCCTGGGCCTCCGGGTGATCCGGGCTCCACTCCTTTCGGTGGTGGAGTTGGAGGGAAAGCCCACGATCAAACACGATCCCATGAAGCTGGCCCGGATATTGGTGGAGGAATCGAGGGCGTTCCGTCGGTCCTGGACCCGCTGGTTCATCCCCGCCCCCCGAGGATGAAGGGCACGGAACCCTTGGAGGCCCAACGCGCCGAGTATACCCACGCCCTGGCGGAGGCGGTGGAGAGGATTAAGCCGATCCTCTCCCGGAAGCCGGAGGTGGAACCGGTCGTCCTCTTCGGTTCCTACGCCAAGGGGAGAAGGGACCTCCTTACTGACCTCGATGTGCTCGTGGTGATGTCTTCAGATAAGCCCTTCGTAGAGCGGATCGCCGAGCTCTACCGGGAGCTTCACGTCCCCGTGGACATGGACCTCGTGTGTTATACTCCCGGGAGTTCGAGGACATGCGGGATTCCCCGTTTGTGGTGCGGGCGTTTCGGAGGGGTTGTGCTCCTATGACGAGGGATCCGGCCGAGGACGGCAAGTAGTGGGGTTCGTGGCGGGAAAATTGGGGGAGGCCGATGGCTGAGGCACTGACCTTGGTGGCGACGCTCTTTGCGTTCGGGGAGTTGCCCGCGGCCATGGGGTGGTCGGGGGAGGTATTGTTGGGCCCGGCGCCCTACGTCTTCGTTCCCATCGGCCCCGTGGGGGTATCCTTCGGCGGGGAGACGATGCCCGTTTTTCGGATCCGGGTAAGTTCCGGGCCCACCATCGCCTGGTT
>JAGGWU010000089.1 GCA_021163465.1 Candidatus Bipolaricaulota bacterium | reverse complement strand
CTCCGGTGCTGGGGCCTCTTCCACCACCTTCTGGTGGCGTCGCTGCACGGTGCAATCCCGGGTGCCCCAATGGACGATGTGGCCATGGGAGTCGGCCAGGACCTGTACCTCCACGTGTCGGGGTGAGGGGACGTACGCCTCGAGGTACACCCGGGGATCACCGGTGGCGGCCTTGGCCTCCCTTTGGGCCTGGCGGAAGGCGGGGAGGAGCTCCTCCGGCGAGTTCACCGGGCGGATCCCCCGCCCCCCTCCGCCCGCCACCGCTTTGAGCAAGAGGGGATAGCCGAGCTCGGCGGCCCTCTTTCTTAGTTCCGCCTCGTCCCCGATGGGCCCCGTCCCCGGAAGGACGGGGATCCCGGCACGGGAGACCCGTTCCCGGGTGGCGGTCTTGTCCCCGCACAACCGCAGCACCTCTGCCGGCGGCCCCACGAAGGTGATCCCCATGTCGGCACAGATCTCCGCCAGATCCGGATTTTCCGAGAGGAACCCGTAGCCGGGGTGGAGGGCGTCGCAACCGGTGAGCTCACACGCGGCGAGGACCGCGGCGATGTTCAGGTAGCTCCTTTTCGCCGGCCCGGGGCCGATACATACCGCCTCGTGGGCCAGCCGGACGTGAAGGGCCTCCCTTTCCGGCTCCGAGAACACCGCCACCGCCTCAAGCCCCTCCTCCCGGCAGGCCTCCAGGATCCGGAGGGCGATCTCGCCGCGGTTGGCGACGAGAACCTTCTCCATCCTACTCCGGAGAGAGCTTGAAAAGGGGCTCTCCGTACTCCACCGGGCTTCCGTCCTCCACCAGGATCTCCCGGATCACCCCGGCCCGGTCGGCCCGGATCTCGTTCATCACCTTCATGGACTCGATGATGCAGAGGGGCTGGCCCTCTTCCACCCGGTCCCCCACCTCTACGAAGGGCGGGGAGTCAGGGTTCGGCCGTCGCCAAAAGGTCCCCACCAGGGGGGACCGGATGACGTGGAACTCCTCCTCGGCCCCCTCTGGGGCGGACTCGGGCTGGGGAATTGCCTCCCGCTGGCCGACCACGATGGGGAATTCCCGCTTCAGCGTGATCCGCCACCCCCCCTCCTCCAGGGTGAGCTCGCTCAAGCCCTCTTCCTTCAACAGCGCACAGAGCTTACGAAGCAGTTCCAGGTCCACTTCCACCCCAATCCCCTCCCTGGCTTGTAGCCTTTTCCTCCGATTCCTCCTGGGCGCTTCCGTAGGACGTCCGCCAGGAAATCAGTATAATTCATCAACGGGGTGATGTAAGGGTTGTCCGCGGGATCGCAAGGTTTGCTGCTTTTCCTCCTGCTCCTTCTTTCCGCGCTGGCGTCGGGATCGGAGACGGCCCTCACGGCCCTCCCTGAGCTCAAGATCCGTTACCTTTCCGAGCGCTACCCCAAGAAGGCCAAGGCCCTGCAACATCTTTTGCAGGAGCCCAATGACTTCATAACCGCTCTCCTCATCCTCAACAACCTCGTGAACGTGGGGGCCTCGGCCCTGGCCACATTGCTCTTTCTGCGGCTCCTTCCTCCAGGGGTTCCAAGCTACGTCACGGGCCTCGTCTCCACCGCAGTGATGACGGCCTCGCTCCTCCTCATCGGCGAGATCACCCCCAAGAACTGGGCCAAGCACCGGGCCGAGACCTGGACCCTCATCGTGATAAACCCTGTCTGGAAGCTCACCAAGTCCCTGAACCCCCTCATCCGTGCCTTCCGGGGCATGGCGGGAGGGCTCCTCAGGATCTTCGGGGTGGAGCTGGAGGAACGGGAGCGGAGCTACGAGGTGGAGGAAGAGGAGCTTTGGGAGCTGGTGAAGATCTGGCAAGAGAAGGGGATCCTCCCCTACCACGAGGGGGAGATGATCCGCCGGATCCTGGAGCTCGAGGACACCACCGTGGAAGAGGTCATGGTCCCCCGCACCGAGATGAAGGCCATCGAGGTGGACACCCCCTTCAAGGAGGTCCTGCGGTTCGTGGTGGAGGACGGCCACTCCCGCTACCCCGTTTACGAGAAGATCCGGGATAACATCGTGGGAATCCTTTACGTGAAGGATCTTCTGGCGCTTTTCACCAACGGGGAGGAACGGCCCCTGAGGGAGCTTTTACGCCCCGTCTACTATACCCCCACCACCAAGCCCATAAACGTGCTTTTGCGGGAGTTCCAACGGGAGCGGGTGCACATGGCGGTGGTGGTAGATGAGTACGGGGGCGTGGCGGGGATCGTGACCTTGGAAGACATCCTGGAGGAGATCGTAGGGGAAATCGAGGACGAGTACGACAAGCGCCGCGCCAAGCAGCTCATAAAGCGGCTCTCGGTGAACGAGGCGCTGGTGGACGGCGACGCGGAGATAAAGCTGGTCAACCGCACCCTGGGATTGGACCTCCCCGAGGACGAGGGGGTGACCATCTCCGGCCTGATCCTTCACGCCTTGGAGGACCTCCCCGACCCCGGGGCCCGGGTGAAGATCGGCCGCGCCCTCCTTACCGTGGAGGAGGCCACCAAACGGGAGATCCGATCGGTTAGAATCACCATACTTCCGGAGGAGACGGAAGAAGAAAGTTAATCGGGGAGGGAAAGATGAGACCTATCATTGTATCCGTGCTTTTTCTTTGGGCTATTGCAGGTCTGGCCGCGGAGATCTCCCTTCAAGCGAACTTCAATCCCGAGGATCACACCGTTTCGGGGATGGAGACCATCTCCTTCGATGCCGCGCCGGCACAGGCCTACTTTCTGCTTCTGGCCAACTTAGGTCGGGAACCCAATCCCTACCTTTCGGGCCGGGCCTTAGATGCCACCTACCCCTTGGGCTTCGATCCATCCTGGACCATTATCGAGCGGGTCCTGTGGAAGGGCGACGGGAGGGAAGAAGCGCTCGACTATACCTTGCTTCCGTTGCCCGCAGTGACGCAGACCTACTCCCTGGACGATGGGATCATGCGGGTGGAGCTTCCCGAAGGGGCCCCTGGAACATTGGTCATCTTCTTCCGCACCCGCTTCCCCTATACCTCCATGGGTGAGCCCGGTCGGTTGGGGGACGTTCACACCTGGCGTTTCGGCTGGTACCCCCTGCTCTATCCCGTGACCCCCGAGACGTGGGAGGAATATGGGTTTCGCCTCCCCGCTTACGCGTATTCCGTCGAACTTTCCCTTCCCAAAGGATGGGTCGCCGCCCTCCCGGGGGATGAGGTGAGCGTGAGGGTAGGAAGGGAGCGGGTGACATATGAGGCCCGCTGGAACCGGCCTGTGCGCAGCCCGGCCCTCTTCTTCGCCAAGGAGGGGGAGCTTCGCTCATTTACCCTGGAAGGGAAGGATTTCCTCATCGAGGGCTGGTATCTCCCTGGATTCGAGGAGGAGCTGCGGGCGTTGGCCACCGAGGCGTTGGAGATCCTGCCTTGGTATGAGGAGCGGTTCGGGGCATGCCCTTATCGGCGGATCCTCCTCGTGATGCACCCCAACAAGCCGGGGGCGAGCTTCGCCGCCGACGGGATCGTGTTCCTCTCCCGCTGGTACTTCGACCGCATGGACCTCACCGCCAAGGGGATCCTCTCCCGGGTGACCCGGTTCGTCCTCGCCCACGAGCTCGCCCACCTTTGGTGGGGGATCGGGATCGGGGTGGACTTCGCGGCCGAAAACTGGCTTTCCGAGGCCTTCGCCCAATACCTCGCCGTTTCCTGGTACGAGAAGACCTACGGGGCCGAAGGGGGAAACGTGTTCGTGCCCGAGCTCAAGGGCCTCGGGGAGGAGATGATGGAGAACATACTGGGGTTCGTGAACCTACGGGAACATTTGGTGGAGCTCCCGTACCTACAGACCGCTTTTATGGGGTTCGACGAGGCGGTGGTGAAGCCTTTCCGGGAGGTGCGTTACCACAACGCCGACTATGTCCGGATCTACGACAAGGGCTACCTCATCGTTCGTGCCCTGGCGACCTACGTGGGCGAGGAGAGGTTCCATAAGGTCCTCCGCTCTCTCCACGACCGCCTGCTGGGGGGCGAGCTCACGGTAGCGGGGCTGCGGTCCGCCCTGGAGGAGGCCACCGGAATCGATCTGGAACCCTTTTTCGCCTCCTGGGTCACCGGGGAGGCCCAGGCCGACTACGAGGTGGCATCCCTCCGTGTGCGTCCTGCCGAGGGAGGTGGGTTCGAAGCGGAGGTAGAGCTCCGCTTTCACGGGGAAGGCCCCCTGCCGGTGGAGGTCATCTTGGTAGGCGAAAAGGAAGGCCAAGAGAAGCGGTTCGTCTGGGCCCCCGGCGCCGAAAACCCGGTGGAGGTCATCACCGTTTCCACCGATTTTCGCCCCGTCCGGGCCACGGTGGACCCCGAGCACCGGGTGCCCGACATCGACCGGCTCAACAACCATTACCCCCGCAGATTTGTGGTGATCTTGGGGAAGAACCACTTTCCCCTCGATGCCTATTACCTGAAGGTGCTCGATCCCACTACCGGGGCGATCCAAGGGGGATACATGGACCGCTTCGCCTGGGCCGTTCTTCCCCAATCCCGGTATGTGGCGGGATTTGTGCGCTACGGTCGCGCCGGCGAGCTGAACGCATGGGCCCAGGTCAGGGACGATGTGGGCCTGATCGGGGCATTGGCCTGGACCCACTACCTTTGGACCACCCCCGAAGTGGGGACGCCGGGAGAAACGTGGAGCCTTTCCGGGACCGCCAGCTTAGGGGCCTTCAAGCTCCCCGACACCCAGTTCGCCCCCTTCTTGGACATCCAATGGGCCGAAACGGTGAACGACGTATACTGGGGCGATATCTCCCTCATCTATAGCGATGGTTCGTACCGCTTTTGGATCTCAGGGGGCAAAGAATTCCGGCTGGCGCCGCGAACCTACCTCCAGCTGGGCGCGGGTTTGGGCCGGGCCACGGGGGACGTGCCCCAGCTTTTTGAGTTCGGGCTGGAGGAGTTCTCCACCTTCCAGGGAACCGGACGGGCCAAGCTTTCCCTTCGTTCCTCCCTTTGGCTTCCGCCCTGGGAGGAGAAGTACCGTGTGGGAGATCTTTTCCTTTTAAACAGCGTTACCTTGGGCCTCTTCCTCAACGCGGCCAGGTTGGACGATGGCCCTTGGTTGGCCGAGACCGGGGCTGTATTGGTGGGGAGGGTGGAGGCCCTGGGAGGCTTCATCCAGCTCGAATTGGTAGGGGGGATCGTCTATCCCTTGCTTCCCGAATTCGGGGAAGGGAAGCTTTCCTTCGGCGTGGCCTCGGGGATCTAAGGAGGGGCGATGCGGGTCTCACTCCGCTGGATTTCCGAATACGTCGAACTTCCCGAGATGGATCGGGAGGCGTTGGTGGAGCGCCTAACCCTCGCGGGCTTGGAGGTGGAGGACATCCGGGAGCTTGGACCCGTCGAGGGTGTGGTTTGTGGGAAGATCGTGAGGGTCGTCTCCCATCCCAATGCCGACCGCCTAAAGGTCTGCGAGGTGGAGGCCGGCGGCAGGGTTTACACCCTCGTTTCGGGGGCCCCGAACCTCGAGGAAGGGGCATGGGCCCCGCTTGCCCTGCCGGGGGCACGTCTCCCCTCGGGCCTAGAGGTCAAGGCCGTGACCCTACGGGGTGTGAAGTCGCAAGGGATGATCCTCTCGGCCCAGGATCTGTTGCTGGAGGAAAAGTCCACCGGCATCTGGATCCTTCCCGGGCCGCAGGGCGGGGAGGATCTGGGCAGCCTCCTCGAGCTTCCCGACACGGTCCTTTCCTTGAAGATCACCTCAAACCGCCCGGACCTCCTGGGGATTTACGGGATCGCCCGCGAGTTCGCCGCCCTCTTCCGGTGTGAGCTCAAGGAGCTCGATCTCTCGTTTCCCGAGACCGACCCCCCCATCGATTTCCGGGTAACGCTGGAGGACCCCAGGGACTGTCCCCGCTACATCGCCCGAGAGATCGAGGTGGGGCAGGGGACCCTTCCCCTGAAGTTTGCGGCACGGCTCTACAAGGCGGGAATGAGGCCTCTGCACCCCGTGGTGGATGTCACCAACTACGTCATGTTGGAGCTCGGGGAGCCCCTCCATGCTTTCGATTTGGCAAGGATCCCCTCGCGGTGGATCCATGTCCGGCGGGCCAGGCCGGGGGAGAGGATGAGGACGCTGGACGGGGTGGAGAGGGAGCTCACCCCGGAGGTCCTCCTCATAACCGACGGGGAGCGCCCCATTGCCCTGGCGGGGATCATGGGTGGGGAGGACAGCGAGGTCTCGGAAAATACGGTAGATGTGCTGCTGGAGGCGGCCAACTTCTCCTCCGCCCGGATCAGGCGCGGCTCCCGGGCGGTGGGACTCCAGACCGAGGCATCGCTGCGGTTCGAGCGGAACCTCTCCCCGGAGCTTGCGGACCTGGGGTCCCGGCGCACCTGCCATTTTTACGCCAAATACCTCGGGGGACGGGTGGCCCGCGGGGCGGCGGAGGCCTATCCCGAACCGAAAAGAGCTCGGATCATTTCCCTGAGGAAAGCCCGAGTGGGGGAGATATTGGGCGTGGAGATCCCGGAAGGTGAGCTCCGGGAGTGTCTCGAACGCCTGGAGATGGAGGTTCGAACCGAAGGGGACCGGTTCCGGGTACGGGTGCCCCCCCACCGCACCGACCTGGAGCGGGAGATAGACCTCATCGAGGAGGTAGCCCGGATCTATGGATATGATCGGATCCCCGCCGTTCCCCCGGTGGTCCCTTTGCGACGGGGCGGGAAGGACTCCCGGGAAGAATTTGCCGATGAGGTGCGGAGGATTTGCACTGCGTTGGGATTGCAGGAGATCCTAACCCCCGGGCTCGTCCCCATGGACGCCGCCGAGGTCCGGCTTAAGAACCCCATGGCGGTGGGACAGGAAGGCCTCAGGGCCTCACTGCGCCATGGGCTTTTGGAAGCGGTGCGGGAGAACTTCGCCTCGCAAGCAGAAGGGTTGGCCCTCTTCGAGGTGGGCCGGGTGTTCCTTTCGCGCGGAGATGGAGTGGTGGAAGAGGACCGCCTTGGGGTGGTGCTGGCCGGGCGTACCGGGATCCCCTTAGCCGGAAAGGAACACTTCGGACCTTCGCATCTCAAGGGGATCTTGGAGGGGATCCTTGCGGCGCTCAGGGTGAAGGGGGTTGAGCTGGGGGAGATCGACGCGCCTTGGCTTCATCCCTTCCGCCGTGCCGGCATCTACTTGGTGACGCGTGATGCGTCACGCGTAACGGGGGCAGAAAAAGAAGACACATCACGCGTTACCCATCACGTGTCACGGATGTCGATCGGGTGGTTGGGGGAGCTGACGCCGGAGGCGGCGGGGGACATCCCCGGGAACCCCCGGGTGCTGATGCTAGAGATCTCCCTGCTGCCCCTGAGGGAAGCCCGGGAAGAGATCCGGTTCGAGCCCCTGGCCCGGTACCCCGCCTCCAAGCGGGACCTCTCCCTCCTCGTCCCCGTCGGGGTGCCGGAGGGCCGGGTCCGGGGGGCCATCCTGGCCGAGGAGCTGGTGGAGTCCGTTTTCCTCTACGACCTCTACACCGGCGCGGGCATCCCCGAGGGAACGCGGTCCCTCACCTACGAGGTGGTATTTCGCCATCCGGACCGCACCCTCTCCTCGGAGGAGGTGGAGGAGGCGGTCGGGCGGATATTGGCGCGCCTCGAGCCCCTGGGTGTACGCCTGCGGGGTTAAGCCATGGAGCGGGTGGTGATCACCGAGGGGCCTGAGGAGACGGTGGCCCTGGGGGTGGAGCTCGCACGGGGGTTGCAGGAGGGG
>JAGGWU010000076.1 GCA_021163465.1 Candidatus Bipolaricaulota bacterium | reverse complement strand
TCAGATGCTTCTCAACGGTGGTCACTATGGTGGCAAGAGGGTACTGTCACCCCGCTCGGTCGAGCTGATGGTTTCACCTCAGACTGAGGGCTTGAACGAGCGGAGAGGATTGGGCTGGCTCCTACAATGCGAGAGCATTGTCACAGCCGGCGACCTGCTCTCGGAGCTTGCCTTTGGCCACACCGGATTTACGGGTACGTCCCTTTGGATCGACCCTTGTTATGAACTTATTGTGGTGCTCTTGACCAACCGTGTTCACCCTTCGGGGGAGCGCGGGGCGGAGGAGATCCAGCGGATAAGGGCCCTTATAAACAACCTAGCTGTGGGGGCAATCAAAAGATGAAAAAATTGTCATGAATGGCTTGTCTTTTGCTTCCTTCTTTGGCCCCAGCGCCAAGGCGTCGTATGCGGATTGGTCAGTGTGGCATCCACTTGGGAGATTATTAGGGTGATCATAACATAAAGGAGGAAATCGGCTATTTCGGCTGTCGGTATTTGGAACACACAGAGAAAGGGCTCCAGGAGCTCAAGGCCCAGGGCGTGGCTTCCTCTCACCGAGACCGATCTCCTCTTTTACGAGGACCTCATGCGCAAGGTCTTCTCCTGCGCCCGGGAGCTGGGCTTGAGGAAGTGGGCGGACCCATGGGGGTTGGCGGGGATCTTCTCCGGGGAGACGGCGAGCTGGTCCGTGCCCTACCACCCTGGGACTTAGCAGGGGCGGAAGGACGGAGGTGCCCGTGCCCCACGCCTGTCCCAGCGCCCCCGGGGGTGGCGGGTTCTTCCGCCGCTAACGGATACGGGATGCCCCGGAAGCTCACCGCTCTCCTCTCGTGGTGGGAGAGGAGGAGATCGATTATGCGCTGGAAGCTTTGGATCACCGGTTCCCCGGGGGAATCTGGGGCCTGGCCAAGGGGTTGGTGAAGGGAGCCCTGGGCGGCTGAGGGTCAGCCGAGGAGCTCCGGGAGGAGCTTCGTTACCTTGGGCAGGGGACGTTCCCAGAGGCACTCGACCCGGATCCGGAAGCCGGGGATAGCACGGGATTCACAGGTCCCCTCGGAGATGAGCTTCACCCGATAGGAGCTCCCCTCAAGCAGGTGGACCAAAAGCTCGCGGCGCTCCGGATCCACGGCCCAGTATTCCGGGACCCCGGCCGCGGCGTAGTCGCCCGCCTTCTCGCCGAGATCGATCCCCCGGGTAGAAGGGCTTACCACCTCGATTACGAAAAGGGGGACGAGGTCCAGGGGAACCCCCGTGGCCTTCGGTATATCCTCCGGACGCACCACGAATACGTCCGGTTCCCGCACCACATCCGGCGCAAGCCGCACCGCCGCCGGCCCCGTGAGGACCTTCCCGCAGCCCTTGGCCTCGCAGAAGAGCTTGAGGATTGTGTAAAGGAAGCCCACCAAATCCTGACGTTCCGCTGTGGAAGGAGAGTACACGATCACCTCCCCGCGGACGAACTCCCACCGAGCATCCTCCGGCGCCTCCCGGAGATACCGGTCCAGCGACCAGCCCGAAAGCCTAAGCACATATGGCTCCCGAATCGGGGCTTTCCGTTCGTCCACCACCGAGAGCCTCACGTCGGCTCACCCCCTGGACTGACTCTACTCTGATCCCGAGCTTTTCTCACCCCGGTAAAGCCTCCGCCATGCCACCCGTACTTCCGCGGCACCTCCTTCCACGCACAAGACCAACACCAAGCTTCCCGCTGCCGAGGTGACCTTGCAGTACAAGCGGCTTCTTTTGGTGGAAGAGTTCTTCCGGGCGGCCAAGGGCCTCGTGCCCTTCACATCTCAGTAGAAGATCGGTCTAAGTTTTAGGTCCCGGGCGGCTCCCCGGCTTCACCAGCGGTACCCCCTCCCGACAGAGGGGGCATTCCTCGGGGGAGAAGGTTTCCAGTTCTATCCGCAGGAGGGATATCACGGGGAGCTTCGGCTCCGTTGCATCGGGGCGGCGGTCCACCAAGCACGCGATCCCCACCGGGTTCCCTCCGGCGGCCCGGACCACTTCGGCCACCTCCAGGGATGAACGCCCCGTGGTCACCACGTCCTCGGCGATGAGGACCCGCTCCCCCGGGGACACCTCGAACCCCCGCCGCAGGCACATCCGCCCATTATCCCTTTCGGCGAACATCCCCCGGACCCCCAGGGCCCGGGCGAGCTCGTACGCCACCACGATCCCCCCCAGGGCCGGCCCCACCACCGCCTGAACCGGGCCCAATCCCCGGACCTTCCCCGCCAGCGCCCGGCAAACCCGCTCCGCTAGGTCCGGATGCTGCAAGAGCTTGGCGCACTGGATGTAGACCGGGGAGTGGAGCCCCGAGGAAAGGAGGAAGTGTCCCTTGAGCACCGCCCCCGTGGTCTCGAAAAGCCCCCACAGCTCCGCTTCAGTGAGCACAGCCCCGCACCTCCTCCAGGGATCCGATCCCCTCCCGCTCCAAGAAGGCCCCAAGCCCCGCAATCACCTTGGGAATACAGAGGGGATCGATGAAGCTTCCGGTGCCTATCTGTACTGCGTGTGCCCCGGCCATGATGAACTCCACCGCATCCTCCCATCCCACGATCCCTCCACATCCGATCACCGGGACCCTCACCTCCTTGGCCACCTCATAGACCGCCCGGAGCACCAGGGGCTTTATAGCGGGACCGGAAAGGCCGCCGATTACGTTGGAGAAGACGGGGCGACGGGAGCGGATATCGATGGCCATGCCCCGGAAGGTGTTGGCCACGGTGACAGCGGAGGCCCCGGCCTCAGCCGCTGCCCGGGCGGCCCCGATGAGGTCCCCCTCCGGGGGGAGCTTGGCCCAGAGGGGTTTTCCGCACGCGGCCCTGGCCGCGGCCACGATCGCCGCTACCTTCTCCGGAACAGCCCCCG
The DNA here is from genome assembly GCA_021163465.1 of Candidatus Bipolaricaulota bacterium. Classification (GTDB taxonomy): domain Bacteria; phylum Bipolaricaulota; class Bipolaricaulia; order Bipolaricaulales; family Bipolaricaulaceae; genus UBA3571. Next base: position 1,291 of record JAGGWU010000076.1, on the reverse strand, counting down.
GAAGCCCCGCCCCGGGGACGTTGGGACAGGAGAGGTTGAGCTCGATGACATGAGCCTCGGTCATGTCCAACCTTTCCGCCATGTAAACGTACTCCTCGGGTTCGCGGCCCCAGATGTTCACGATCACCACCGTCCCCAGCCCCAACATCCGGGGAAGGACTTCCCGGACGAAGGCCTCGATCCCGGGGTTCTCGAGGCCGATGGAGTTCAGGAGGCCGCAAGGGGTCTCCCACAGCCGGGGAGGGGGGTTCCCCTCCCGGGGTTCGCGGGTGATCCCTTTGGAACATATCCCCCCCAGGATCCCGGGGTCGAAGATGGGGGCGTACTCGGCGCCGAACCCAAAGGTCCCCGAAGCGGCGATCACCGGGTTCTTCAAGGCCACCTCGCCGATCCTGACGGAAAGGTCAGCCATCGCCCCAGAGCTCCTCCGCGGGAAACACCGGCCCGTCCGCGCACACCCTCCTAGGGCCACGGGATGTGAGGATGGCGCACCCAAGGCACGCCCCGAGGCCACAGGCCATCCGCTCCTCCACCGATACGAAAAGCGGAACACCCGCCTCACTGCAGAGCCGATAGAGCTCCCGCAACATCCCTTCGGGGCCACAGGCGAAACAGGTCCTATAGCCTTCGGGACGGAAGATCTCGGTCACAAGACCCTTTGTCCCTCCCTCCCCCGTTTCCGAGGCTACATAGACCGCCCGGCACCAATCGGCGAAGCTTTCCACGAGGTACGGTTTTCCTCGAAAGCCCAGGAAAGCATCCCCCCCGTAGATCTGAGCGGCGAAATGGATGGGGGCGATCCCGGTTCCCCCGGCCACCAGCGCCAGCGGCCGGGCTGGCGGATCCCATCCCCGGCCCAGCGGGCCGAGGAGGAGGAGTTCCTCCCCGGGGGAGAGCCGGGAGAGGATCCCCGTCCCCCGGCCACGCACCTCGTAAAGGAAGGAGATCGCCTCCTCCTCGAGAGCAAACACCGACATGGGTCGGAAAAGGGGCGGGTCCAGCTCCCAGGCCCGCAACATGTAGAACTGCCCGGGAGAGGCAGCGAACTTTCCTCGCACTCCGAGGAGGAAAATCCCCGGAGCGATCTCCCGGTTGGCCACCACTTCTCCCCGCTTCAGCTGCGGATACATCCCAGGATGTCCTCGCGCATCTCCTCCACCGCCTCCCGGGCGTATTCCGGGAAACGCCTCTCGGGGTCGGGTTTTCCCCGGTGGGCTCCGATGACGAAACGTGACGCCGCAATAACAGCTCCGTTCCCGTCCCGGAACGCAGGGGCCACATCCTTCCCCCG
>JAGGWU010000138.1 GCA_021163465.1 Candidatus Bipolaricaulota bacterium | reverse complement strand
TTCGAAGGTCCCGGCCATCACGTAGCTCTTGGCCACCCCTCCGGGCGGGGCGATCACCGGGATCACCGGGATCCCGTACTTGAGCGCGAACTGGAAGTCGCGCTCGTCGTGGGCGGGGACGGCCATGATGGCCCCGGTTCCGTAGGTCATGAGGACGTAGTCGGCGATCCAGATGGGGATCCTCTCCCCGTTTACGGGGTTTATCGCATAGGCCCCGATGAAAACCCCGGTCTTCTCCCTTTCGGTGGAGAGCCGCTCCACCTCCGTCTGGCGCGCGGCGAGTTTCCGGTATTCCTCCACTTCGGCGCGCCTCTCCGGGGCGGTGAGCTCCTCCACCAGGGGATGTTCCGGGGCCAGCACCATGAAGGTAGCTCCCCACAGGGTGTCGGGGCGGGTAGTGAAGACTACGATCTCGTGGCCCCGTTCGCTCCGGAAAACGACGTTTGCCCCCTCGGAGCGGCCGATCCAGTTGCGCTGCATGGTCTTCACGTGTTCAGGCCAATCCAGGGTATCCAGGTCCCGGAGGAGTTCTTCCGCGTAAGCGGTGATCTTGAAAAACCACTGGGTGAGGGTCTTCTTCTCCACCGGGGTGTTGCACCGCTCGCAGCGCCCCCCTACCGCCTGCTCGTTGGCAAGCACCGTCTCGCAGGTGGGGCAGTAGTTGACCTCCGCCTCCGCCCGGTAGGCGAGGCCCCGCTCGTAGAGCTTCAGGAAGAGCCACTGGGTCCACTTGTAATATTCGGGCTCGCAGGTGGCGATCTCTCGGTCCCAGTCGAACACTACTCCCCAATCCCGGAACTGGCGTTTGAACTCGGCGATGTTTCGCATCGTCCACTCCCGGGGGTGGACCCCGGAGCGGATGGCCTGGTTCTCCGCCGGGAGGCCGAAGGCGTCCCACCCCATGGGGTTGAGGACGTTGTAGCCACGCATGATGAGGTAGCGGGTGATGGCGTCGCCGAGGATGTAGTTGCGGCCATGGCCTACATGGGGCTTGGCCGAGGGGTAGGGAAACATGTTGAGGTAGTAGAACTTGCGGGAAGTATCGTTTATATCCGCCTTGAAGAAGCCCTTTTCCCACCAGAAGTCTTTCCAGCGTGCCTCGATCTCTTTGGGGTTGTACGGTTCACCCATCTGCTACCTCCTTGGCCAGCGCTACCCCCGCGGAGATCACCTCCTCCACCGCTTTCGGCGAATCCATCTCGCAGTAGACCCGCAGGATCGGTTCCGTGCCCGAGGCCCGGAAGAGGAGCCAACCGTTTTCGAACCTGAGCTTAACCCCGTCCAGGGTCTCCACGGCCACCACTTTCCTCCCGCCGATGGAGTCTGGAGGCGCGGACTTCACCCGCTCCACCACCTTCAACCGGTCCTCAAGCTCGAGGTCCACTCGGTCGTAGTAATGTGGGCCATACCGGCGGAAGAGCTCCCCCAGGAGCGCCCCCAGTCCCTTGCCCTCGGCGGCGATGAGCTCAAGCAGAAGAAGCCCCGCGAGGATCCCGTCCCGTTCCGGCAGGTGCCAGCGGTATCCATACCCCCCGGACTCCTCGGCGGCGAACATCGCTTCTCCCCGGAAAAGCCCCTCCACCGCCCATTTGAAGCCTATCTTTATCTCCCGGACCTCAAGCCCCGCATCCTCGGCGATCTTACGGATGAGATCCGTAAGGGCGAAGGACTTCAGGACAAGGCCCCGCTCCCCACGGTTCCGGATGAGGTGCCACAGGATAAGGGAGGAGGTGCGGTGAGTATCGAGGAAGTTCCCCTTTTCGTCCATGGAGGCCCCGCGATCGCCGTCCCCGTCGGTTATTAATCCCACCACTGTCCGGCGGCGCACCCTGCCTTTCAAGGATCGGATTACCGCCCGAGTCGGCCCCATAAACTCCGGCAGGGGTTCCGGCTTCTTCCCTCCGAAAAGGGGATCGATTCGGGAGCGGATGGCGGTATAAGGAATCCCGTATTTGCCCAACAGCTCCGCGAGATACCCCTGTGCGGACCCGTACATGGGATCGACCACCACATGCAGGGGCGCTTTTGATATAGCCTTCAGGTCCACCCTACTCTCAAGAACGCCTAGATACTCCTCCCGTAAGGAAGTCACGGGAACGTCCTTCCCACCGACTTCAGGCGGGCGGGAGGGGAGATGCTGTTCGATGAGATCGGTGGCTTCCTTGGTGGCAGAGCCCCCGTACTCGGGCTTGAACTTGTAGCCGTTGTAGATCGGGGGGTTATGGGAGGCGGTTATCATCACCGCCCCGGCGAGTTTCCTTTCCACCACGATATAGGAGAGCGCCGGGGTAGGCACGGGGGAATCGGTGAGCATCACCGGGATCCCATAAGAAGCGATGACTTTGGCCGCTACTTCGGCGAACTGCGGGGAAAGGAACCGTGTATCGTATCCCACCACCAGCCCCGCTTCCGGCCCCCGATACGGGACGCCCCAATCCCGGTAAAAGGGAAGATCCCTACGCTTGGGGTCCTGGAGGTACTCGGCGGTGGCGGCCGCGGCACGGGCCACGTTCCCGAAGGTGAAGTCTTGAGCGATTACCCCACGCCAACCGTCGGTGCCGAAACGAATACCATCTGCCATGGGACCTCCTATCGGAGCTCCACCCTCTTCACATGAGGGGGGAACCTGATCTCGTTCTCCTTCAGGAGCTCAATGATAAGGTCTTTGGGGATCGCCGTTTCAAGCCAAAGATCATGTAAGCGGGCTACACCATTCCGTACCGGCACCCGCTCCAACGCCCGCTCGATAGCCCTCTTATAGCTGGCCCTTAAGGCCAGCCGTCTTTCCTCATCCACGGCGCCCAGGAATCAGTAAGTGTATTCCACGGTGTATTCCACCGTCGCCTCCCCCTGCGGAGGGACGGGAAGCCTGAAGAGCACCCGATGTGCATCCAGAACCTCATAGGGGAGCGAGGAGTGGAGGATGCGCCACTCGCCCCGCATCTCCTCGATTACTTCCACCGTTACCGGCTTTTCCTTTGCCGAGTGGACCAAGATGCGGTAACCCTCACGGTAGCGGTCCTTGGCCAAGCGCGTATACTCCGTCTGGATGCGCTCTCCCGTGAGGTCGAAGGCCACACCCAGAGGGAGCTCCACCTCCTTGTCCAGGGGAGTATGGCCGATTTCACCCTGTCCCAGGAAAGCCCCCTCCCCGAAGACCCTGATGGTTCCAGCGGGAAGGGGGAGCCCGGTGGTATTGGTGAACCTCAGGACAAACAGGATCGAGCCGTATGCGAAGCGATAGACTTCTTCCACCTTAACTTGGGTTTCGGGGAGATATTCCACCACCGTTTCTCCCTGGGGAATGTCCACCGTTCCGGGGAGGGAGTAACGATGATATTCCGCCAGCGGGGAGACCTCCGGGGCAGGAGCGACCGCCAGGGCCTTTACCTCGGTCCGGAATGCCCCCGCTTCCTTCGGACCGAAAACCTCTCCCGCAACGAGATCCACTTTCACCCCGTAGAAGTCCACTCCGCAGCGGTTACGCAGGACGGCGTTCCCCCACAGCGATAGCTTGTCCCCGGAGTAAATCCCGATGTAGGCCGCTTCCCAGGAGAGGTCCCGAACGAGGTAGCGGAGCACGATCTTTTCGGTTTCAGGGGCGGCCGAAAGGTGTAGTTTGAGATCGGGAAGTCCGGTGAGGTCCGGTTGCGCTGAAGAAAAGACGCTCTCATATTGGGGGATGAAGAGATAGCCTTCCTGCGTTTGGAGAATAAGGCCACCTTGGAGGGAGACCAAGGTCCCCCGAGCTGTCCTCCCCGCGTAACTCACCAGGACCTCTTTGCCGATAAGGCTCTCCAAGCCCACCTGTGGCATCACGAGTTGCCAGTTGAGGACGTCGATCCCCTCCCAGCTCAGCGACTCCGGGATCACGGTGGCGGGAAGCCCAAAGATTACGGCCACTTTTTCGCCTTGAAGGTCGAGGACCCTTTCCTCCTCCACATAGGCGAACCCTCCTTGGTAGAGGGTCACCCGAGTTGTTGCCGAGGTCAAAAAACCGCATAAAAGCACGAACAACCCGAGGTACCGCATGGGAAACCACCGCCTTTTGATAGCTCGTCCAAATTATCTTACCACGGAACCCCGGGACAACAACGTCCCAAACTTTTGGTTCAGGACATGAGACATGGTCCCAGGGATAGCTCAAAGAAGTCCTGTCCGATGTAGCCAAACCGCTTTCCTAGAGATTTTTTTCAATCTATCTTTTCTGTTCCCAATAGCTCTGCAATCGAAATTAGCAGCGCATTACCTTGCTTTCCCTCCGCGCCCCGCCGCAGTTCAAGGGTGAAACCGTTGCTCGAGAAGATCGCGTACCGGACACTATTGGGGACCTTGACGAATTGTGAGAGGCGTTTCACTTTGTTTCGGAGCTCGCGTATTACACGTTCCCCCACCGGTCTGCGGGTCCACTTGCACTCCCCAAAGGTCCAGCTGCCGTCGGCGTGTTCGGCGATGACGTCGATTTTGAAATCCGCTCCCCACTCGCGTCCCACCCGTAGGACCGGTGGCAGCTCGAGTTCCTCCGAAGCGTAGAGCCACATGTAGGATCTGGCCACTTCCTCGAAAATGTGTCCCATGTACTCATCGAGGTATGGGGCGATAAAGCGCTCGTAAACGACCTTTCCCTGGCCGGCCTCGATCATGCTGGAGTTTGGCTGTACGAAACGGAACCAGAAGTTGAGGTAATTGTCCCGCAAGCGGTAGCGACCACGCTTGCTACGCTGAGGAGCTCGAGCGGTGAAGGGTACTTCCCGTTCCACGGGTTCAAGCTCCTGCAGCACCCCGAGGTACTTCGAAGCGGTCTGCACCGAAAGTCCAGCCCGCTGGGCGATCTCATTGAGCTTAGTACACCCGGAAGCGATGGCCCCCAAAATACGGGCATAGACCTTTGGATCTCGTAGCTCCATCCGCAGGAGAAAGCGGGGCTCTTCATACAGGTATCCCTGAACCTGGAGCATTTCCCGGAGGAGGTTCTCGCGCAGAGAGAGCTCGGGTGAGAAGCGGATGAGATATGCGGGCATGCCGCCGAGGATGCCGCAGGCGATAAGCCTTTCCCGCTGACTATAGCCGGGAAAGAAAAGACTCGCTTCACGGAAGTGGAAAGGGCGCAAGCGAAGCTTCTGGTGCGCCGTCCATATAGGGGTGACCTCTCCCCCAGCACCTCCCTTTCCATGAAGCCGAGCTGGGAACCACACAAAACAAGGAAGATCTTGGTTTCCTTCCCATGTAGATCCCAGAAACGTCGGATCGCCGAAGGTAACCCCGGTGCGGCTTCGCAGAGGTAGGGGAATTCATCGAGGATCAAGAGGAGACGCTCCTCCCGAGCACGTTCCCCGAGGTAGGTGAGGACAGCTTCCCAATCCGTGAAAGTCAGGGACTGGAGGACGGGGTCGGAGAAGGTTTCCCGCATAATCTCAGTGAACTGACACAGGTGCTCTTGGCGGGTCACCTGGCTCGCGAGGAAGTAAAGGGTTTTCTTGTTGTCCATACGGAAGAACTGGAGGAGAAGCTTGATCTTTCCCACCCGGCGGCGGCCGTATACGACGAAAAGTTCCGGCTGTCCTGAGCGCCAGCGTTCCTGCAGCTCGGCCAACTCCCGCTCCCTGCCTATAAATCCCCCGTCGCACGATATTTCTACCCACAAGTATTAGAAGTCATTTCAAAAGTTCTCTCAAGCAGATGATGATGCAGGCCAGGATGCAGAAGGCTTCGTACATCATGGCCAGCCTCTCCCAGCGGACCACCAGCC
>JAGGWU010000183.1 GCA_021163465.1 Candidatus Bipolaricaulota bacterium | reverse complement strand
GCCGCCAGGACCGCGGCGGCGAGTCCGATGAGGAGCGTGGGCCAGTGCACCTTGGAGTACTTGAAGAGGGGGAGCCAAGCGTCCCGGGGAAAGAGGTCGGTGTAGGCGAATCCCCGCATGGTGGGACCTCGCCACGGCCCGTAGATGAGCCACTTGACGAAGTAGGCCATGATGTAGTTCATCATCAGGGTGGAGATCACGTCGTTCACCTGGAGCTTGACCTTGAGGAGGGCGGGGATTATCCCCCACAGGGCCCCGGCGGCGAACCCCAGGACGAACATGGCGGGGATCTTCCAGGGGGCCGGGATCCCCGAGAAGAGGGCCACCCATGTGGCCGCCACCGCCCCGGCGAGGAGTTGTCCCTCCGCCCCGATGTTCCAGAACTTGGCACGGAAGGCAATGACCAGCCCCACTCCACAGAGAAGGAGAGGGATCGTCCTCCGCAGGATCTCCATGAGGCCGAAGCGCGTACCCAAAGTGGTGCGGCCGATCACGGAGTAGGCCTTTATGGGGCTCACCCCGTAGGCCCAGAAGATCACCGACATGATGGCGAGGGCAGCCAAGATGGCCAGTAGGGAATATCCGAGGATGGCGGTGCGGGTAGGGGCCAGTCGTCGCTCGAACACGAAGGGACCTACGCGCTTCACGCCCTCACCCCACGCTTCTCTCCCGCCATCATGAGGCCGATCTCCTCCAAACTCGCCTCCTCGGGGACAACCTCCCCCATGATCTCCCCCTCGAAGATCACCGCGATCCGGTCGGCCAGGGACACGAGCTCCTCCAGGTCCTCGGAGATGAGGAGGATGGCGGCCCCTCGCTCCCTTTGCCGCAGGAGGATCTGGCGGATCTGTTCCGTAGCGCCCACGTCCAGGCCATAGGTGGGATGGGCAGCGATGACCAGGGCCGGCTCGCCCGAAAGCTCCCGGGCCAGGATCAGCCGCTGGATGTTCCCGCCCGAGAGGAGCTTGGCCGGGGTCTGGGCGCTGGGGGTCATGATCCCGTACTCCTCGATGGCCGTTTCCGCGAACCGCCGCACCGCCCGGAGATCGAGGAAGAACCCCCGGCAGAAGGGCGGGCGGTGGTGCTTCTTCAGGATGAGGTTCTCCGCCACCGACATCTCGGGGACGATCCCCATGCGGAGGCGCTCCTCGGGGATGTGGGCGACGCCCTTGTCCGCGATCCGGCGGGGGTTCCGGTTGGTGACCTCCTCCCCCAGGACCACCACCCGGCCCCGCGTGGCGCGCCGGAGCCCGGTGATCACCTCGACAAGCTCCCGCTGGCCGTTGCCCGCCACCCCCGCGATCCCCAGGATCTCGCCGCGGCGGACGGAAAAGGAGACACCTTTCAGGGCCGGGAGCCCCCGGTCCGAGAGGGCCCAGAGGTCCTCCACCACCAGCGCCTCGCTCCCCCGCCGACACACGGCCTTCTGCAGGCGAAATACGACCTCACGCCCCACCATCATCCTGGCCAGGGTGGGTTTATCCACATCGGCGGTGGGGAGGGTAGCCACCACCTTCCCCCGGCGCATCACCGTGACCCGGTCAGCCACCGCCATGACCTCGTCGAGCTTGTGGGTGATGAAGATCACGGAATGCCCCTCCTCCACCATCCGCCGCAGGATCTTGAAGAGCTCCTCCGCTTCCTGGGGGGTGAGGACCGAGGTGGGCTCGTCGAGGATCAGGATGTCCGCGCCCCGGACCAGGGCCTTGATGATCTCCACCCGCTGCTGTTCCCCCGCCGAGAGCTGCCATATGTAGGCCTTGGGGTCCACCTTCAGGCCGTAGCGCTCGCCGAGCTCCACGATCCTTCTCTCCACGGAGCGCGCGGGGTTCAGGAACGGGGAGCCCTCGAGGCCGAGCACCACGTTCTCGGCCACGGTGTGGCGGGGAACGAGCTTGAAGTGCTGGTGGACCATGCCGATCTTGTGGCGGATGGCGTCCCGGGGGCTCCTTATCCGGACGCGTTTCCCGTAGAGGTAGATCTCGCCGGAGTCGGCCTGATAAAGCCCGTAGAGGATGTTCATGAGGGTGGTCTTTCCGGCGCCGTTTTCCCCGAGGAGCGCGTGTACCTCTCCACGACGCACTTCGAAGGTGACGCGGTCGTTGGCCACCACCCCGGGGAAGGCCTTGGTGATGTCCACCATGCGGAGGGCGATGCCATCGGGGGAGGTCGGTCGATGATCCTCTCTGTTCTGTGCCATAATCTCCAAGGTTAAGTATAGCAGGACGGGTAGGTAGGCTGTCAAATTGTCTTACAGGTTGAGCAATGCTATACTGGTTTTGAGGAGCGGCATATGCCTTGGGCAGAAGGTTTTCAGGGAGCCGATCCCGCGTTGGTTGCTCCAGAATATTCCCGGCGGTGCCCTCGGGTCGGCGGGCGTTCCCAAGGAGGCTATGCAAGATGGCGATAAAGAGGTATCACTATGCCCGGGACGTGGAGGAAGCCCTCTCTTTGCTCCTGGCATATGAGGGAAGGGGGGCCCTCGTCGCCGGCGGGGTCGATGTCGCCCGGGGACTGCCCGGGGAGATCGAGGGCCTCATCGATATCACCGCCGCCGGGCTCTCCGGGATCTCTCGGGAGGGGGGGCGGCTCGTCGTCGGGGCTACCGCGACCCTGGAGGGGATCCGGACCTCCCGGGAGGTCAAGGCATACATGGGTGGATTCCTGTCGGAAGTGATGGGGCATGTAGCTACCCTTTCCCTTCGGAATATGGCCACCCTGGGCGGGGCAGTGGTCTCCGCCCACCCCTGGGCCGATATCCCCACGGCCCTCATTGCCCTGGGGGCCGAGGCCGTGTGGCGGAACGAGGAGCGAACGGAGCGGGCCCCGGTGGAGGAGCTCTATGCGCGGCCCTTCCGGGCCATCTTCCGCCGGGCCGTCCTCACCGAGATACGGTTGCCGGCCTGGGACGGGGCCTTCGCCTTCGAGAAGCTCTCCCGGAACGCCGGGGATATCGCCCTCGTAAACTGCGCCTGCGGCCTGGGACTGGACGCGGAGGGGAAGATCGCCTGGGCCCGGGTGGCCGTAGGGGCCACCCCCTACCGGGCCGAGCGCCTCGTCGCGGTGGAGGAGCTCTTGGCGGGTGAAGTCCCTTCCGAAGCGCTCTGGGAGGAAGCCGGGCACCGTGCCGCGGCCGAAGCGAGGGTCGGCGATGACATGCGGGCGTCGGCGGAGTGGCGCCGGGCGGTGATCCCGGTGATCGTGCGCCGGGCACTGGAACGGGCGGGACGTGCCGTGATGGGTGATCGGTGATGGGTGACGAGCGATGATGAAGATCTATTTCGAGCTGAACGGGGAGCCGGTGTACACGGAGATAAAGCCCGGGGAGATGCTCCTCGATCTTTTGCGGCGCCTGGGGATGAAGTCGGTGAAGGAGGGATGCCGCACCGGGGAGTGCGGGGCCTGCACCGTCCTCTTAGACGGAAAACCCATCCGCTCCTGCCTCACCTTCGCCGCCAAGGCCAAGGGCCACCGGATCACCACCCTGGAGGGCCTGGGGACCCCGGAGGACCCGCATCCCCTGCAGGAGGCCTTTCTGGAGGCAGGGGCAGTCCAGTGCGGCTTCTGCACCCCGGGGATGATCCTGGTAGCATACCACCTCCTCTCCCACAACCCCGACCCGAGCCCCGATGAGGTCCGGGCCGCCATCTCCGGGAACCTCTGCCGTTGCACCGGCTACGTGAAGATCGTGGACGCGGTGCTCACGGCGGCCCGTTGGAAGAGGGAGGGGAAATGGCGGAAAGAAAGGTGATCGGAAAGCCCGTGCGCAAGGTGGACGGGATTCCCCTCGCCACCGGGCAGCCGGTGTTCACCCTGGACGTGGATCTCCCCGGGGCGGCCGTGGGGAAGGTCCTGCATTCCCCCCATGCCCACGCGGAGATCGTGCGCATCGATACCTCCCGGGCCGAGGAGCTTCCCGGGGTCCTGTGTGTGCTCCACCACGGGAACGTCCCCCGGATCCCATACACCACCGCGGGGCAGGGATGGCCCGAGCCTTCTCCCTACGATTCCTTCCTCTTCGACAGGAAGGTCCGGTTCGTGGGGGACCGGGTGGCGGCGGTGGCGGCGGAATCGGAAGAGATCGCCGACGAGGCTCTGCGGCTGATCGAGGTGGAGTACCGCGTACTTCCCGCGGTCCTGGACCCCGAGGGGGCCACCGCCCCCGGGGCCCCCGTGATCCACGACGAAGAGGACGCCCGGGGGATCCACGATCCCCAAAGGAACATCGCCGCGGCCATCGACATCCGCGTGGGCGAGATCGAGCGGGGCTTCTCTGAGTCGGACGTGGTGGTAGAGACCACCTGTGAGTTCCCCTACGTGCAACACGTCCCCTTGGAGCCCCACTGTGTTATCGCGTATCTGGATGAGGAGGATCGCCTGGTCATCCGCACCTCCACCCAGGTGCCGTTTCATGTGCGCCGGATCGTGGCCCGGGCCTTGGGACTGCCCCTTTCCCGCATCCGGGTGATCAAGCCCCGGATCGGCGGGGGGTTCGGCACCAAACAGGAGATCATCCTGGAGGATGTGGCCGCCGCGTTGGCGCTCCGGACCCGGAGGCCGGTGGTAATGAAGTACACCCGGGAGGAGGAGTTCGTGGCCGCCCGCACCCGCCACCCCATGAAGGTCAGGGTGAAGCTCGGGGCCAAGAAGGACGGAAAGCTCCATGCCATCGAGATGGATGTGCTCTCCAACACCGGGGCCTACGGGACCCACTCCTTGACCGTCCTTTCCAACGTGGGCTCAAAGACCCTCCCCCTCTACAACAAGGCCCCCCACATCTGGTTCCACGGAAAGGCCGTCTACACCAACCTCCCCGTGGCCGGGGCGTACCGGGGGTACGGGGCAACCCAGGGCTACTTCGCCCTGGAGGTAGCCATCGATGAGCTCGCGGAAAAGCTGGGGATCGACCCCCTGGAGCTCCGCCTGAAGAACCATATCCGCGCCGGCGAGACCTCGCCCATCTTCGAGAAGATCGGGGAGGGCCGGGAAGGCAAGGCCCAGGTGATCCGCTCCTGTGCCCTCGAGGAGTGCATCCGGGAGGGGGCGAAACGCATCGGCTGGAGCGAGAAGCGGGGCAAACGCCTCCGGGATGGTCCTTGGGTCCACGGGGTGGGGATGGCCATCGCCATGCAGGGCTCGGGGATCACCGACATCGACATGGGCGCCGCCACCATCATGATGAACGAGGACGGGACCTTCAGGCTCCTTGTGGGTGCCACCGATCTTGGAACGGGCTCCGACACCATCCTCGCCCAGATCGCCGCCGAGACCCTGGGCGTGCCGGTGGAGGCCATCTCCGTCTACTCCTCGGACACCGACTTCACCCCCTTCGATACCGGGGCCTACGCCTCCAGCACCACCTATGTTTCCGGGAACGCGGTGCTCCTTGCCGCGAGGAAGGTCCGCGAGGAGATCCTGCGGGTGGCCTCCGGGATCCTCGGAGAGCCTCCGGGGGAGCTCGAGCTCCGGGACGGCCGGGTTGTGAGCACGCGGACCGGCAAAGGCGTTCCCTTCGCGGAGGTAGGCCATCGGGCGATGTACGTAACGGACCAGCGACACATCATCGCCTCGGCTTCCTTTGTGCCGCCGGAATCTCCCCCACCCTTCGCCGCCTTCTTCGCCGAGGTAGCGGTGGACGTGGAAACGGGGCGGGTGCGGGTCGTGAAGTTCGTGGGGGTCGCCGATTGTGGGACCCCGATACATCCGAGACTCGCCGAGGGGCAGCTGGAGGGCGCGATCGTCCAGGGGATCGGCCACGCCCTCTACGAGGAGATGCTCCTTTCCAAGCGGGGCGGGGTGAGGAACCCCAACCTCTTCGACTACCGCATCCCTACCGCGGCGGATGTTCCCGACATCGAGGTGGTGCTCATCCCCTCGGAGGAGCCCACCGGCCCCTACGGGGCGAAATCCATCGCGGAGGTCGGGATCAACGGCCCGGCCCCGGCCATCGCCAACGCCATCTACGACGCGGTGGGAGTAAGGCTGTACCGCATCCCCTTCACCCCGGATCGGGTGTTATCGGGCATTTGTAGTCCGGCCGTTTTGAAATAAAAACCGGGGGCAAATCGCTACGCCCCCGGTTTTTTGGTTTAAATTTAACCTCAGAACTCGAGCTGCGCCTGTGTTAAGTAGAAGAAATGTTGCGGCTCTTCCCCTACTGCCCCGAATATGATAGCGCTTAAATGGAATTGATACACCCCGCTGGGGAGATCATCCGATGCGAGCCAGTGTTCTACATGTGTATATTCCGTATCGGGAAGCATAGTGTGGGTTCGCAAGGGGATTTCGTCGATAATGTATCCGTCTTCGTCCAGCACGTGTATCATAGCGCATACTTGTCCGGCGTTTATGTGAAGGTTGCCGTCATTCGCTATTACCGAGCGGATGGTCACCTTGCGAGGATCATCGGGATCCTGGCTGATCTCCATGCCCCTTATGGAGAAGTGAGGACGGACCTTACCGTCTGGTGTTGGCACGAGGAGGAAAAGCGAAGCCACCCTGGCGGTGGTAACCACTTGGGCTTCCGAGGCAGCGGGTTTTATTTTGAACACTACGGCCACATACCGCCCGCCGTAAGGATCGAGCTCTTCGGGCATATGTATGGTGTAGTCGAAGTACACCATCTCGTTGGGACCTACCTCTTGATGCGCAGGGGTCACCGTCAACAGTTCACGTCCGCTATAAGGGTAGTCATCTTGGGATGGTTCCAGTATAAGGGGGGTACCTCGGGGAGCGGTGAATCCGCGCACATATGCTTCGATAACCACGGGAACATCGCCCGTGTTTGTAACCGCGAGTTGCCCCGTATACGTGGCCCCCAATGGGATGACCATTTCGGTGATCACCGGGGAAACGGAGACTCCACCGTACGAGCAAACCACAAATAGAGAAGTGCCTAACAAAGCGAGAAGAAGCTTTTTCATATTGGATCAACCTCCTGTCAAACTTCCGGCACGGCGGTGAACGTGATCTTCATTTTGCTCTCCCCGGGAGGCACGGTGAAATCCACTTTCAGCATGTACTCAACGACGGCTATCTCACCGGGAGTGAACCCATCCTCGAACTTAACGATCACCATTTCGCCCTTTTTCGGCACCGTCCAATCCGGAATTCCCTCGCCGCTTCCGGGAGCTTTACTTCTAACGAAAAACTTTCCGTTTTCGATGAGGTCGTAATTGAAGTCCTTAATGACGAAGTCGCCGAAGCGAGCCGTTATGCTATAAGCGGGAAGGTTCGTGATCACCAACAATTCCGTTTCTGCGGTGTCCTCGGGGTTATTCAGTGGATCCACCTCGAAAGTGATTTCGTCCCCGCTTTCGATGGACAGCATAAGCGTTCCCCTGATCCTGGCTTTTACCTCAACGACGGGTTCTTTGGCCTGCGCCGAGACCGCCAACGGGCCCAAAAAACCCGCTATCACTACGATAACTATTGCATCCCGAACGAACTTCCCATATGTCACGGAAAAACCACCCCTCTTTTGGAATATTATAGAAACGTGTTTTTCGTGGTTTGTACCACCTCCTTTCCCATGCTACACTCGGCAAAATCACTTTACACCAACAACCACCACAAAACAATTCAAATTGACCGTACATTGGTCTGTAATACACATCGCTGCCGGTGTGCCGTTGCGAGATCAACGTGCTTGCCCCTTCGATGCGCTGACCACATGGGGATCGGACTGTGCCCTGCTCCGTGTTTAAGCTCTTTCAGTACGTTTCCCTGCAATAGGCCCCTCCAATATGGCCGCCCGCCCGTCATCGCGTCCCCGGCGTCGACCACCGCTGAGATCCTGGCCGCAAGCGGGATCTCTTCTCCTCGGAGGTCACGGGGATAACCGATCCCATCCCACCGTTCATGGTGACATAGCAGGAGATATCGAGCGCGGGGCACAAGAACTCGACAGAGGTTGGATGCCCGGCGGTGTTGGGGCGGGCCACGAAATGGATTCCCGCTTCCTTCATCCGGGAGAGGAGCCGGCCGATCGGAGCCCGTCACGCGCTTTTGCGGTCGGTCGTGGGAACCGCATGCGCCCGGGGATGGCGATCCGTGGGCCTTCCCCTTTCCTTGTCCCGTTGAGCACTCCACGTGCCGAATCCCCTCGGGTGCGATAAGGGAGAATTTGGGTTAAATATTTTAGGCCGTGGAACTGGAGAG
>JAGGWU010000098.1 GCA_021163465.1 Candidatus Bipolaricaulota bacterium | reverse complement strand
GTAGCGGACCGTGGGATCGACCTCACGGTAACCGAGCTTTCGGTAGAACGAGACGGCCCATGTCGCCTTGGGGTCGGTCCAGATCAGGATCTCTCCGACGCCCCGCCTTCCGGCCTCCTTCTCGATCTCGGCGATCAGGGCCGTGCCGATCCCCCTCCGCTGGAACCTGGGAAGGACATACATCCTGGTGATGATCCCCACCGGACCGAAGCGCGTCGCCACCGTCTCGAGCGCCGCCGTCCCGACCATCCGGCCTGCTAATTCGCCGACCCAGAAATCCTTCCGTTCAAACTCCCTTCTCAACTCCTCAATGCTCACAAAAGGATCTTTGAACCTTTCGGGAGGGACGATCCGCTTGTAGAAAAGCCTATTGGTGGTGTTGATTACGCGTAAGATCCCTTCCAGGTCTTTCTCCGTTGCCTCTCTGATCTCGGGGCCGCGGTCGTGGAGATCCGTTCCGGAATCCTTTCCCATCATCCCCCGACTGGGTCCCTCTCTCGATGGCCGGGGCGCGATGGACGGTTGAGCGTTCATCCGTGGTAAAAGCGATCGGGATTTTTCCCCAGCTCTTCGGCGTAGAGATCCACAAGTTCACGCAACCTCAGGAGTTTGACGGTGGCCCCGCCGATGACCGTCGTCCGCATGATCCCCCTTTCCTCACATAGTGGCTCCAGCTTGACGAAGTCAGGATAGGGGCCGAAATCCCATTCCCACTCGTCCTTCGGATATTTCTCCACAAACCATTCCGGCGGCGTAATCTTCTTAAGGATATGCTCCGGGAGTTGGACCATGCGCTCTGCCAGGTGCATGGCAGTGCATACCCCGAGGTCCACGCCCAGAAGGAGGACGTAGCCGCCGAGGTCGTAAATGACCTTCCATCCGCCTAAGCTATCCCTATCCCCTACCCTCACGATCTCTTCTGCCTTGGGGCCGACGGCGGCTATGGAGAAGACCGGGTGCAAGCTCCTTTTTACCCCAGGCCGTTTTCTGAAGGTTTCCGGGATCATCCCGGTTGTGCACGGCGTCCTTTCGGGATCGTAGGGCAGGATCCTCAAGAGCCACAGAACCCCTGTGGCCTCCTCCTCGGGGGACAGTTCCTTCCGCTCCAGGTTAGCCGAGTGGGTGGGCATGACCACCGTGCCCTCCTCACTCACGACCTCCAGCAGTGCATCGATCACGGCATCGGCACCACCTTCCACATGGCCGAAGCTGCTGAGCGAGCTGTGCACCCCCACGATGTCTCCCCGTTTGAGGCCCAGCTCGCGCAAGCCCCGCACGATGTCCCCTTTGGTGACGGTTTTCCGCCCCTTCATTACACATTAAAGCTTGGCACGGTCGGGGCCTCGACGGCCAGGCTTTTGCCGCCCCGGAACTAATGATTCCCCTTTCTTGGCCACAAGCTGTAGGTAGCTCCCGGCGCCGACGAGCGATAGCCTTCCACACAGGGAGAGCTCGATTTCCAGGAGCTTTCCGGTTTCCTCGGGGTCCCCGAGGATGCACCGCTTTGTCTCCTCGCCCAGATATTGGCAGAGCACGGGCTTGCCGATGAGCTCCAATACCTCGAGGCCGCTCTCCTCGGCTAGGGTCCTGAAATCCTCCGGCGCAAGGGCGTTGCAGTAGACCCCATCCTCATCGAGGTATCTCCTCTCCTGCAGCAGCTCAGGGATCTCGTCCAGTTCCCCGGAGTCCGCCATCGCCCAGGCGACGTAGTAGAGGCTGTCCACGCTCGCCACCAAGAAGCACCCCGGCTTGAGCACCCGCACCAGCTCCCGGAATGCCTCCCTAATATCGGCGCAGTATTCGACACGCCTTCGGCCAAGACGAAGTCGAAACGCCTATCGAGGAAATCCATCCCGTGGATGTCGCCCTGGACGAGCGAGAAAGCCCCCGCTCTTGGATCTTCCTCCGGGCCACCTCGAGCATCCCCGCCGAGATATCCAATAGCACCACCTCAAGGCCGCGTTCGGCGATCGGGATGGCCCACTTGCCCGTCCCGCCGCCGGCGTCCAGGACGAGGCCCGTTGGGGGAAGATATGGCTCGATGCAGCGCCAGGTCAGCTCATCGTAAATGCGTTCCGTGAGCTCATCCCAGGGAAGGCTCGCATCATAGCCCTCGGCGAGCCGGTCGAAGTAGCTCTTGATCCTTTCCGTTCGCTTATCCGTGCCCTCTCTACGGCAGGATCCGGAAGGGCCTGCGGCCTCGCAGCCGGTATGTGGAGAAACCGCGACGGTCGAGGGTGAAGACCCAATTCGTTCCCAGCTCTTCCCCCAGGACCACCAAGGTGGCATCGGCAAAGTCCATGGGCAGATCGCGGTATTTTTCCATTAAAGTTGCGACGCGGGAGAGGCTTTCCCGGGATGAGGGGACAAGCAGGACCGCGCCCCTTAAGACAAACTCAAGGCATATGCGCTGAGCCTCCCACTCGGGGCCTACAAGGTAGAGGGTCTCGGTCAGGACGGCCTCGGTGGTGAAGATACGCCCTCTCCAGCTCTCTAGGACCTCAACGCAAGCTTTATGGGCGGCCTCACTGCGGTCGATCAGAGCCACCCAGGCGCCGGTGTCGAGGAGAAGATCCCCGGCCATAGCTCACTGTGCGGATCGGGAGCGACGCAGCCGCTCGAGCAGGTGCTCCCGGTGGCGTCGGCCCAGATCCGGGATCCCGCTCTCTACCCGCCCCAGGAGGTCGCGGACGAGCTCGATCGGCCGTGGAGACAAGGTCTCTTCACCTTCTTCCAAGACCTCGTGGAGGAAGCGCTCCAGGGCCAACCGCACCACATCGGAGCGGCTCCGGCGCAAGATCTTGGCCGCTTCCTCCAACTTGGCGGCCAACTCCTCGGGCATCCTCACGGTGAGCTGTTCACCCATCACAACAAGCCCTCCCTGAGCCCAAAGTTTGCATTGCAGTGCAATATAATGCAAAGCGCTGGCCAGGGCAAGGGCGAGCGGCTTTTGCCTTACCGTTATCGCTCGGCTCTTCTCGCCAGCACGCTGGCCCAGCCGTGGTAACGGGGCTCGCCGTGGGCAAGGTCGAGGCTGTAACCCTCCGCAGCGCTTATGGGCTCAAAACCACTGAAGAGTTCCCGCAGCTCTCTCCTCGTAAGGTAGAAGAGATGCATCCCACGCTTGGCGCTGTAAAAGGTATTCGGCTCCACCTCGGGGAGGCCCTGCTCTTTGCAGCGCCTGTATCCAGGGTCTTCGGTGCTGAAGGCTGCGACATAGGCCACTCCGCCTGGGACGAGTCCGGCTTTGATCCGTTCGATGAGGACCTTCGCCTCGCTCCGCTTAAGGAAGTTGAGCACATAGGCGCATACGATGCAGGTGTAGGTTTTCTCTGGGATGTGAAACTCCCGCACGTCGGCCACCTGGGCCTGCACCGTGAGACCTTCTCGCCGAGCGAGGTCGTTGCACCTCCTTACGGCTTCCCGAGAGAGGTCAATGCCTTCCACCTCGAAGCCGTTTTTCGCGAGGAAGAGGGCGTTTCTGCCCTCGCCGATTCCCAGGTCTAGGGCCCTTCCCTTGGGGATCACCTTGAGATAGGACCTGAGCTCCCAGTCCGGCTCCAGGCCCCAGGCGCATTCCGCCCCCTTGTAGAACTCATCCCACTGACTGTTTGTTTCTTTCTCGCTCATCGCCTTTCCTTCCCCGTAGATCCCTGTCGGGCGACGAACCAGACCCGGCCGGAGTCGGGCTTCGGCGGTGCCATCTCCCGCAGGCTCCCCCAACAGGCCAATTCCTCCAAGCCCGCCCTCTCCAGCGCCCCGCGGATCTGCGCCAGGGTGTACGCCCGCTCCCGGTGTGTCTCGTCGAACCTACGCCATGTTTCCCCTTCCCGGATAAAGCCGGTGATCCTCAGCGTGGCGATGTCCCGTTCGTAATCGTAGCTCGGCCGGTGCACCTCGAAGAGATCCTCGGTGTCCTGCTCTACGTAGGCGGGGTGGCACTGCCAGCCCACGGCCAGTCCGTAGCGGGTGTTCATGTCGAAGATGAAGAGGCCGCCGGGGTTCAGCACCTCGGCCACGTTGGCGAAGGTCTTCACGAGATCCTCGTATTCCAACAGGTAATTGAGGCTGTCGTACCAACAGGTCACGAGGTCGAATCCCCCGGGGAGGTCAAGGGAGCGCATGTCCTGTTGGAGGAACTCGACCATGACCCCGGCTTCCCTCGCCTTTTCCCGCGCAAGCTCGAGCATCTCCGGGGAGAGATCGACGCCGGTCACCCGATAGCCCCGTCGGGCCAGCTCCACGGCGAAGGTCCCCTCCCCGCAGGCGAGGTCCAGCACGGTCTCGGGCTTCGCCCCGAAGCGCTCCAGCACCCGGGGGAGGAGTTGGGACATGGTCCGGCTGTACTCCGGATAAGGGCCGCGTGCGTAGAAACGCGCAAACTCACGATAAATCCTCATGAGGCCCCCTTCGCTTCAGCCGTTCTCCCGAACCTTATCCGGCTCGCGATCAGGGCGCTCAAGGATCCCCGAGGCCCTCGAGCAGGCCCTGTTAAAAACAGCCGTCCACGATGAGGTTGCGGAGCCAAGCGAAGGTCCAAAGCCACCTCCTCAAGCTGTCCAAGCCTTCCTTTGTGGGGAAATAGCGGTCGAAGTCATTGATCCTCCGTTTGAGGAACTCCCCGAAGAAACCCTCAATCACCGACCGTTCCCCTCCTCGGACAATCCTCCAAGCGATCTTCCCCTCCACTTGCCAGAAGGAGAGGGCCGCCCACTGTAGTGGACCCCAAAAGGTGAACAGACTTTAGGCCGTCTTTAGAGAGTGTTCCAGCGGTTTCCCTTTGCCTATGCC
>JAGGWU010000067.1 GCA_021163465.1 Candidatus Bipolaricaulota bacterium | reverse complement strand
GGGTGGTGGGGAGCTGGTTCTTCTTGTGATACTTGAGCATCACCGGGAAGGAGAAGTAGTAGGTCCTGGGCTTTACCTCCTCGGCCCGCTTGAGGGCCCGATCGGACACAGCGCAGATGGTGAGCCCCGGGGGTAGGGCGACCGCCTTCTGGACCCCGGCAAGGAGCACATCAAGCCCCAGTCTGTCGAACTCTATCTTGACCCCGCCCATACACGAAACCGCGTCCACGAGGAGGAGCACATCGGGGTATTGCTTGACCACCTCGGCGATCTCCTCCAGGGGATTCATGAGGCCGGTGGAGGTCTCGTTGTAGACCAGGGTCACGGCGTCGAACTCGCCGCTCCTCAGCTTCTCGTCCACCTGCTCGGGCTTGATGGCCACATCCCATGGGACCTCCAGGACCTCGTTCGGGATCCCGCAGGCCTCGGTGATCTGGGCCCAGCGCCTGGAGAAGGCGCCGTTCACGAGGTTGAGGACCTTCTTCTTGACGCAGTTCTGGACCGCGGCCTCCATGGCCCCAGTGGAGGATGAGGTGAAGAGGAAGACGATCTGTTCGGTGTAGAGGAATTTCTGGAGCTTGGGCTGGAGCTCCGCGTAGAGGTCGGCGCACTCCGGAGACCGGTGGTGGATTTGCGCGGTGGACATGGCCTGGAGGATCTCCGGGCGCACCTCGGTTGGACCTGGCGTAAAAAGCCGCGCATGGTTTCTCCGCATCACATCCCTCCCTTTGCGGTATCTTGCACCCAGTTTAACCTGATGTTCCGCTATCTGACAAGCTTTTGATGTGGCTTATAAAGATCAAATTCTCCTCGTCCTTCGGGAACCTGGTGGGAACAAACGAAGCCGAAATGGAGCTTTCTGACGGTGCCACCTTGGCCCAGGTGATGGAAGAGGCGCTGCAACGTTACCTGCAACTTCGGCGGTTCCGGAAGTACATGGTCCTGAGCGTGAACAACCGGGTGGCGGAAGTGGGCATCCGGGTCCGCGAGGGCGACGTAACCGGGATCATGCCGCCGTTGGGAGGGGGCTAGCCGGTACCGCTGCATTCCCTGCAAAGGCCGGCCCCCTGCACGTGGACCTTTTCCAAGCGAAATCCTTCTTTTTTCGCAGCTCCTTCCAACGAGGATCGGATCCGCCCGAGATCGAACTCGATAACCCGACCACAATTCCGGCAGACGAAATGGCCGTGATCCTCCCGGGCGAGCACCTGCTCGTAGTGGGCGTGGGCTTTGCCCAAGCGGACCTTCCGAATGAAGCCCGCCTCCTCCAACAGCTCCAGGGTCCGATAAACGGTGGCGATGGAAACACGCTCCCGACGCAAGCTTTCCCACACATCTGTGGCGTCGAAGTGGCCCTTTTGGGCCAGGACCGCGCGGAGGATCTTGCGTCTGGTTTCGGTGACGTTTCTGCCGTGGTGGCGGAGGTATTTCTCGAATTGCTCCAGCGGATCCCGTGACATCCTCTCACCGGAAGAAACCTATTCTAATTTTTGCGAATTGTCAACTTACTCCTCCTCGAGATCCGAGCGGCAACCCCTCACAAGGTTTATGCACAACCGGTAAAAATGCGAGCTCCTTTTAGCAGCTTTTCAAGAAATCCAGGAGAAGTTCCAAGGCCCCGTGGGCGGCCGAGCACTTGTTTCCCCTCCGAGACCCCACGAAGCGGTGTTCCCGGACCTCAACCCCGCCCGGATGTGCCAAGGCGATGTAAACGAGCCCCACGGGCTTGGTGGGCGTTCCTCCGGTGGGGCCGGCGATGCCCGTAGTGGCGAGGGCGAGGTCCGCGCTCAAAAGCCTCCGCACCCCCTCCGCCATGGCCCGAGCACACTCGGGGGAAACCGCACCCACGGTCTCGAGGATCTCCCGTGGCACCCCTAGGACCCGCTCCTTCACGGCGTTGCTGTAGGCCACCACCCCGCCCCGGAAGTAATCGGAGGAGCCAGGGACATCGGTGATGAGGGAGGAGAGGAGACCCCCGGTACACGACTCTGCCACCGCCAGCGTGAGGCCCCTCTTCCGCAGGACTTCTCCCACCTCGGCTTCGATCATTCCTCCACCTCCTCCAGCCCCAGTTCCCGGGCCACCGCCGCGGCCAGCGCCGCTAGGTCCTCCCGGATGACCAAAGCGGCGAGGTCGTCATAGGGAGTGGGGTCCCGGTTGGCGATGACCACGGCCGCCCCGTTTCTCGCTGCAAGGGGCACGAGCTCCGCCGCGGGCCACACCTGGAGGGAACTTCCCAAAACCCAGAGGAGGTCGCACCGTGAGACCTCCTCCCAGGCCCGCTCGAAGTCGGGGGTAAGCTGCTCCCCGAAGAGCACCACATCGGGCTTCACCAGGGCACCGCAGCCACAGCGAGCCACGCCCTCCGTCCGCACCCGCTCCGCCATCCACTCGAGCTCGTATCTTTTCCCGCAGCCGGTGCAGGCCCCGGTCCAGGCGTTCCCGTGGATCTCGAGAACCGTCTTAGAGCCCGCCTTGCGGTGAAGCCCGTCGATGTTTTGGGTGATCACCCCCCGCAGGTAACCTCGGGCCTCCAGGTACGCGAGCACCTTGTGCACCGGGTTCGGCTCCGCCCGTCTCATGAGCTCGAACCGCTTCATCCAAAAGGAGAAGAACTCCTCGGGCCGCTCCCTGAACGCCTCGATGGTGGAGACCCTCTCCGGATCGTATTTCTTCCAGAGGCCATTCGGGCCACGGAAGTCCGGAATCCCCGAGGGGGTGCTCACGCCCGCCCCGGTAAACGCCCACCCGTTACGGGCGGAACGGAGGTATTCCGTCAGCCTTTTTACACCGGAAGACCCCATTGCGGGAGGGAGTATAGCCGAAGGGGGAAGGGGGCGGAGGAGTTGCCCGAATGCCGCATTGTCAATATCATTTTTCCGCTATGGCAGGACATTCCAAATGGGCGAACATCAAATACCGCAAGGAGCGCCAGGACAAGAAGCGATCCGCCCTCTTTTCCCGCCTTTCCCGGGAGATCATCGTGGCCGCCCGCGGTGACCCCAACCCGGATTCCAACCCTAGGCTCGCCGCGGCCATCGAGCGGGCCAAGGCGGCCAACATGCCCAAGGAAAACATCGAGCGGGCGATAAAGCGGGCCACCGGGGAGCTCGGGGGCGAGCGGTACGAGGAGGTAACCTACGAGGGGTACGGGCCGGGAGGGGTGGCGATATGGCTCCGGGCCGTGACCGACAACCGCAACCGCACCGCCTCGGCGGTGCGCCACATCTTCGAGTCCCACGGGGGTTCCCTGGGCACGGAGGGGTGTGTCGCGTGGCAGTTCGAACGGAAGGGAAAGATCCGGGTAGATGAAATCCCCGAGGGCATGGACAAAGAGGAACTGATCATGACCGGGATCGAGCTCGGCGCGGAGGATTTCGAGGAAGACGAGGGATCCATCGTCTTCTACACCCAACCGGCCGACCTCGCCGCCGTGCGGGATGGCCTCAAGGCGCGGGGAATACCCATCGCCCAGGCTGAACTGGTAATGGTTCCCAAGACCACCGTTCGGGTAGAAGGGAAGGAAGCTGAGCAACTCCTGAAGCTCCTGGACGCCCTGGACGAGCAAGAGGACGTGCAGGAAGTGGTGGCCAACTTCGACATCCCCGACGAGATTTTGGCCAAAGTAGCCTAGGATTCTTCCGGGCTCAGGGGCTTTCTCGCAGGGTCTTGACCGATCCTCCCCTTTGAATTCGTTAAAATCGTTTGGGATGCCTGGATTGTGGCAAGGGGAAACCCCGCTGGCGGAGCGCCTCAGGCCCAGGGACCTGGACGAGGTCGTGGGACAAAGGCACCTTTTGGGGCCCAATGGCGCCCTGCGGGCGCTGATTGAGAAAGGGAACTTCCACGCCCTTATCTTCTGGGGTCCTCCGGGCACTGGGAAAACGACTGTGGGGAAGATCATCGCCCAGCGGGTGGGGGCGAAGTTCATTTGGCTCTCGGCGTCCTTGGTAGGGACCGCGGAGGTGAAGAAGGTCCTCGAAGCCTCCCGGGAGCTTTGGCAGAAGATGGGCAAGCGGGATCTGCTCTTCCTTGATGAGATCCACCGCTTCAACCGGGCCCAGCAGGACGTGCTCCTTCCCTATCTCGAAGAGGGTTCAATTTACTTCATCGGGGCCACCACCGAGAACCCCTCGTTCGTCCTTAGGTCGGCCCTCCTTTCGCGGGCCCAGCTTTTCGTGTTCGAGCCCCTATCGGGGGAAGACCTGAGGGCCCTTTTGCGGCGTGCCCTTGCCGACGAACGGGGATACGGGGGAAGGGTTTCCCTCGCCCCCGAGGCCGAGGAATTCCTCGTGCATTATGCCGACGGGGACGCAAGGCGCCTCCTTTCGGCCCTGGAGACGGTGGTCTTGGCTTATGGGGAGGGGGAGATCACGCTGGAGGCGGTGGAACGGGCTTTGGCCCGGAAGGCCCCCCACTACGATCGGGCCGGGGAGGAACACTACAACCTGATATCTGCCTTGCACAAATCCATCAGGAACTCCGATGTGGACGCGGCGCTTTATTGGCTGGCGCGGATGTTGGAGTCCGGGGAGGATCCTCGATACATAGCGCGGAGGCTTATCCGCATCGCTACCGAGGACGTGGGGCTCGCCGATCCCAACGCGTTGCGGGTGGCGGTGGCGGCGGCCCAAGCGGTGGAGTACGTGGGGATGCCCGAGGCGGATCTAGCGCTTGCCGAGGCCGCGGTTTATCTTGCCTTGGTGCCGAAGTCGAACGCGCTATATCTTGGGCTCGAGGAGGCGAAAAAGGACGTGCAGCGCACCGTGAATGAACCGGTGCCCTTCCACCTTAGAAATCCAGTGACGGAAACCATGCGGGAACTTGGCTACGGCGAAGGTTACAAGTATGCTCATGACCATCCCGGCGGGGTGGCACCGATGGATGCGTTGCCGCCTGCGCTTTCCGGGAAGACGTACTACCGACCCAAGGAGGCCGGATGGGAGAAGCGAATAAAGGAACGCCTGGAGCAGCTACGCCGGATCATCCGCGGCACGAAGACGTAGCATATCACGAGGTCGATTTGAGGGAGTACCTCCGGGTCCTTTGGCGGGGAAAGTGGATCGTCCTCCTGTGCACTCTTCTTGCCGTTGGGGTCGCGGCGCCCGTGTCCTTCCGCTCCCCGGATATCTACCGAGTGGACGCGCGGTTGAGCGTTGTGGGGATCTCCATCCCCGGGATTACCGAGGCGGCATCACCTTCATCCGAGTCGGGGGTTGCTGAGTTTGCTCTTACCCCTGTTTCCGCGCCGGAGGTGGTCGAATGGTGTAGGGACCGGGAGGTGATCGAGCGGGCGGTGACCTTAAGCGGGGTAGAGGTTCCTCCCGCGTGGGTGGATGGGCATCTCAGCGCCAAAGCCTCGAAGACATTCGTAGATCTGGCCCTTGAGGGCCCCCTCTCGGCCGCCGAATTGGTCCGCCTGTTGGAGGGAATAATAAAGTCGCTGGAGGACCGGAACAAGGAAGCGGTTCGGGATGCTCTCTCCACCCTGGCGGCTGACCTCGAGGCAAGGAGCAAAGCCTTGGGAGCGCGAAAAGCGACATGGGAAAAGGAACTTTCGCGAATAAAGGACCGGGCTGAGTCGCAACGGAAGGCGATCCTCGCCCGGATCGAGACGCTTGTAGATACCGATGCGCCGATAGGGAAGACAGCCACGGGGTATCGAGTTCAAAAGGAACTGGACCTTCTTTACGAGAGGCTTTCTCATGTGGAGTCCTTCCTGGACGAACTCGACCGGCTCGGTATCGGGGCCCTGCCGGGCGCAGCGGCGGAGTATGTCCAGGTTGAAGGCGAGTTGGCCGAACTCTCCGTGCAAAAAGCAGTCCTTGATGCGTTATTGGAAAACCCTCCCACCACACTGCAGGTGCTTCGCGGACCGCAAGCTCCCGCTGATCCGGTGGGACCGAACCGGACGATGAACATCGCGGTGGCAGGAGTTCTGGGGATCTTTGTGGGAATATTGGGCGCGTTTGCGTGGAACTACCTGCGGGAAGGAGGGGATGGAAGACACACATGAACCTCTCGTTTGCCTTACGGTTGACAAGGACAACGCTTGGAGCTACAAACGTTTTGGTTATGAAGATAACGAACGGAGGTCGAGATGTCGCGAGAAAGATACATTAATACCTCTCTTGCAAAGGCCCTAAAGATCTTGGACCTCTTCGATAACGAGCGGCGTGAACTTTCCCTTTCGGATCTGGCGCGGGGGCTTGGGCTGAGGCCCGGGAGCATCTACCCCATCGTGTATACCCTATGGCGCAATGGATACCTAGATCGTCATCCCGACACGAAAAAATACCGCCTCGGTCTCAAGATCCTCGTACAAGCCGGTTATATCCTGTCGGGACTGGACATCCGTGAACAGGCTCGGCCGGTCCTGCGGCGGTTGGTGAAGGAGCACGGAGGGAGCGCGACGCTTTCGGTCCTCGGGGATGAGGAGGTGATCTTTATCGAAGAGGAAACCAGCTCCCCCATGATCCGCGCTCACCTCATCGGCCAACGCGCCCCCCTGCACCTCACCGCCGCGGGGAAGGTGTTCCTGGCCTTCGTGGACTCCCTGAACCCCACGGCCCTGGAAGAGGCGCCCGAGGGCATTGCTGAAGAGCTCGACGGAATTCGCGCCCAGGGGTTTGCCGTGGTGGCGGAAGAGTTCCAGGGCCAGGTCTTAACAGTAGCCGCCCCGGTGCGGGACTTCCGCGGCGAGGTGGTGGCAGCCCTGGCCATTTCGGTGCCCAAAGCCAAGGCCAGGAACAAAAGAAAACTGGCCGAGGCCGTGCTCGAGGCCGCTCAGGAGGTTTCCCAAGCCTTGGGCTTCCGGCCCAAACGGTGAAACGGGGGTGATGGGCTTTGGCAGAGGTGCTTCTCAAAGAGGTGACCAAGAAGTTCGGGGACTTCGTGGCCGTAAACAACATCAGCCTGGAGGTCAAGGACGGGGAATTTGTGGTCTTGGTGGGACCCTCCGGCTGTGGAAAAACCACAACCCTACGCATGATCGCCGGGTTGGAGGAGGTCACGAAGGGAGAGATCTACATCGGCGGGAGGCTCGTAAACGATGTTCCCCCAAAGGACCGCGATATCGCCATGGTCTTCCAGAACTACGCCCTGTATCCCCACATGGACGTCTACAACAACATGGCCTTCGGGCTCAAGCTCAGAAAGGTTCCCAAGAAGGAGATCGACCGCCGGGTGCGGGAGGTCGCCAAGATGTTGGGAATCGAGGACAAGCTCCGCGCCAAGCCCCGGGAGCTGTCCGGTGGGCAACGCCAGCGGGTAGCCCTGGGCCGCGCCATCGTGCGCAACCCCAAGGTCTTCCTCTTCGACGAGCCCCTCTCCAACCTGGACGCAAAGCTCCGCGTCAGGATGCGGGCCGAGCTTGCCGAGCTCCACCAGCGCCTGAAGACCACCTCCATTTACGTCACCCACGACCAGGTGGAGGCCATGACCCTGGGCTACCGGATCGCGGTGATGAAAGAAGGGGTGATCCAGCAGTACGCCGATCCGCAAACCATCTACGATCGGCCCGCCAATATGTTCGTGGCCGGGTTCATCGGCTCCCCTCCCATGAACTTCTTGCGGGCACGGTTGGTCGAATCGGATGGGAAGGTTTTTGTGGAAGGCCCTGGGTTCAAGCTCCCCATCCCTGCGGACAAGATCACCGAGCAAGTCCGTTCCTACTTGGGAAAGGACGTGATCTTCGGCATTCGCCCCGAGGATCTCCGCACCCCCGAGATGGTGCGTGAAGCCGCACCGGAGGCTTCCTTCACCGCGCGGATAAAGGTACGGGAAGCGCTGGGGGACGAACTCATCGTCTACGCCGACTGTTCCGGCCAAGAGATCATCGCCAAGCTGGATCCGTACGTTAAGATCAACGTGGGTGAGGAAACCACCTTCATCGCCATGATGGAACGCATGCACCTGTTCGATCCCGAGTCCGAGGCGGCCATTATATGACGAGGGTCAGGGCCTGATCTGACCCCCAGCATTTAGACCTCATCCCGCAAGGGGTAAAATGGTTTTGGTGGTGTCCTTTGCGGGGTGAGGTGCGTTTCGCGGGTTTCGGAGGGCAGGGGATCATCTCCGCCGGGCGCATCACGGGCCGGGCGGCCGTCATCCACGAGGGAAAGCACGCGGTTCTGATCCAATCCTACGGTCCCGAGGCCCGCGGCGGCGCCTGTTCCGCCGAGGTGGTCATCTCCTCCTCTCCCGCCGCCTACCCCCGGGTTACCCAGCCCGAGGTGGCGGTCATCATGTCTCAGGAAGCCTACGAGAAATACGGCCATGACATCAGGTCCGGGGGCATCCTCCTTGTGGACCCGGATCTCGTGGAATACGAGGAGAGAGACGACATCAGGGTGATCCCCGTCCCCGCCACCCGCATCGCCGAGCGGCTGGGGAGGAGGATCGTGGCCAACGTGGTGATGTTGGGGGCGTTGGCGGCGGTGTGGGACAAGGTCACGGTGGAGGGGATGCGGAAGGCGGTACTGGAGTCGGTTCCACCCCATACCGTGGACCTCAACCGCCGGGCCTTCGAGGAGGGCGTCAAGTACGTGGAGGAGGTCCTGCATGTCAAAGAGAAGTGACGCGTTACGCGTAACGCGTGACGCGCAAAATCCCACGCGTCACCCGTCACGCGTCACCCATCACCGAAGGAGGATTGGTGTCTTCGTCTGCCACTGCGGCCACAACATCGCCGGGGTCGTCGATGTCAAGCGCGTGGCCGAGGAGCTCTCCCGCTACCCCGGGGTGGTCTACGCCACCGATTACGAGTACATGTGCTCGGACCCGG